>NZ_AP018725.1:2900000-3111340 GCF_003967195.1 Sulfuriflexus mobilis
CCGGTAATGTTCTGCGGGTCTTTGCCGCTGATCGGCAACGTGCCAAACGCATCATCAATAGCATGCCACCGGAAAAACTCTATCGACACCTGCGCCGCTATCTCCAGCAGGCCGAGGCACGCCGCTATCTGGCCAAGGTTACCGAGGCCCGGCGACAGTTCGTCAGGCTCTAGTGAAGGGAATAAAAGAGAAAGGGTCACCTCGCCCGGAGACGACCCAAAAGGACTGGACCTCAAACTAACGGTTTAGCCGTCAGCGGCCTGACGTCTTACGTTCAGATCCAGGAAGTTCCAGGCATCGATATCCACTATCTTTACCGAACTATCGAGATACTCAATCATGACCCTCGACAATCGCTGCTCGGTATGTAGCAACATACGAACCTTCATAAGTTTGCCGGTCTGATTCAGATACCAGGAACCGACCACCGGTTCTTGCAAAATTGCCATTATCCTTGCGTCCTCTTCTTCGAACTTATATTACGATCCAATTTGCTAATTCATCCCTGTTGTTATTATCTGCTTCCACCTACCACAAGGGGCCAAACCCGCACCCCGCACACCTCCACGTACAAACATAAAAAAACCGGCGCCACGGGCGCCGGTTTTAAAGGGGGAAAGCCACACTGCGCCAGTGCCTGGCACCGGACAATGACAAAGTGAAAATTGTTTTTGTTGTTGCAAGTCCGCACCCTGCTTTTATTTTAGGCAATAGTATTTCACGCTACGATCCTGGACTCAATATCAATCAAGTCACCACTATTCTGCACAGCCTGAGTAGTGAGAGCAAAGCTACCGCATCCTGCTCTCGCCCCTTACCTACGTCCATGTAGGCAAGGCGCGAATAATTTTTTACAGCGCAGTTGGCATTAGCCAATGAGCATGTAAAAAATTATTCAGCAACGCTGCTATCGCTGCTCAGGCGCAGCAGATTAGCCACACTTGCTGTCGCCGCAGTTCAGACAGGTCATACAGCCATCCATCATAATCATGGCCTTGGTATGACACTTGCCGCATAGCTTGGAACCAGCCGGGAAGTCACTGGCTTCATCACTGGCCTCTACCTGTGCCGTGGCCGACTCGAACTGGGCGCGCTTTTCTGCGATCAGGGCTTGCTGGTGCTCGTCAAGACCGTCGTCCTTGAGCAGACCGATCATGCGCATGTGACACTCGATGGCATCACCGATCTCACCAACCAGCGAAGGCATGTACTTGCCACCCTTCTTGAAATAGCCCCCGCGCGGGTCAAACACCGAGCGCAGTTCCTCCACCAGGAAGGTCACATCACCGCCCTTGCGGAACACCGCAGAGATGATTCGGGTCAGCGCGACGATCCACTGGAAATGGTCCATGTTCTTCGAATTAATGAATATCTCGAAGGGCCGGCGCAACTCGTGATCGGTACCCGGATTCAGTACCACGTCGTTAATGGTGACATAGAGTGAATGCTCGGAGAGCGGGGTCTTGATCTTGTAGGTCGAGCCGAGCAGCATCTCCGGGCGCTCGAGTTTTTCATGCATGTGAATAACATCGGCGACCTCATCAGCCTTTACCTCGGCGCTTGCCGCTACTACGGGTGCGGCCTCATCTTCCTCTTTGACAACATTGTAACTGACGATCTTCTTTTCTAATTTAATAGCCATAATCTTGTTTCCTTCTACCTCGCTATCCGTGCTCAGAACTTGCCGTAGTAGCCTTCTTTCAGGGCATCATACAGGTTGGCGGCGGTATGCATTTCGCCGTCATATTCGATTTCATCATTACCCTTGGCCTCGACCACAGTCCCGTCCTCCAGGGTGAAGCGGTAGGTCGTATTCTCAAGGTCCTGTTCTTTCACCAGCACGCCCTGGAAGGCCTCCGGGTTAAAGCGGAAGGTGGTACAACCCTTCAGACCCTTGTCAAAGGCATACATGTAGATGTCCTTGAAATCTTCGTAAGGATAATCGGTCGGCACATTGGCGGTCTTGGAAATACTCGAGTCCACCCACAACTGCGCGGCGGCCTGAATATCGACGTGTTCCTTCGGTGTAATGTCTTCGGCAGTAATGAAATACTCCGGCAGCTTGCAGGACGCATCCTCAGTATAGGGCAGTGCTTCTTTATTGATCAGCTCCCGGTAGGCGAGCAGTTCAAACGAATAGACATCGACCTTTTCCTTGGTCTTGCGACCTTCGCGAATCACGTTACGTGAATAGTGGTGGGCAAAACTCGGTTCGATACCGTTACTGGCATTATTCGCCAGGGACAAGGAGATGGTGCCGGTCGGGGCGATCGAACTGTGGTGGGTGAAGCGGGCACCTTTTTTCGCTAGTTTTTCAACTAGCTCAGGCTCGTGTTCGGCGATACGCTGCATATAGTGACTATAACGCGCATGCAGGATACGACCCTTGATCTTGTCGCCAAGCTTGATGCCGTCTTTCTTCATCTCCGGACGCAGGCGCAGCATCTTTGTGGTGACCTCAAACTCCTCGTCCATGATCGGTGCCGGACCCTTTTCCTTGGCCAGTTCCAGGGCTTGCTTCCAGCCGGTTATGGCCAGCTCGCGGCTGACGCGCTCGGTGAATTCGACCGATGCCGGGGAACCGTACTTCATGCCGAGCATGGTAATGGTCGAACCGAGGCCGAGGAACCCCATGCCATGGCGGCGCTTGTTCATGATCTCCTTGCGCTGACCCTCAAGCGGCAGACCATTGATCTCGACCACGTTATCGAGCATGCGAGTAAAGATAGCCACGACCTTGTTGAACTCGTCCCAGTCAAAACTGGCCTTATCGGTGAACGGGTCACGTACGCACTTGGTCAGGTTCACCGAACCGAGCAGGCAGGAACCATAAGGTGGCAGCGGTTGCTCACCACAGGGGTTGGTGGCACGGATATTTTCGCAGAACCAGTTGTTGTTCATCTCATTGACCTTGTCAATGAGAATGAAACCCGGCTCGGCATAGTCATACGTGGAGGACATGATCACGTCCCAGATGCGCTGGGCACGCAGGGTCTTGTAGACCTTGCAGGCCACCTGGCCATCATCGTTGCTCAGGTATTTCTCAGGGGCCGGCCAGTCACGCCAGATGACCTGCTTCGGGTCATGCACATCGATGTCATCAGCCTTCGCCTCGGACTCAGTGATCGGGAAGGCCAGTGGCCAATCGGCATCGTCTTTGACGGCCTGCATGAAGTCTTCAGTGACCAGCAGCGACAGGTTGAACTGGCGCAGACGACCGTCTTCACGCTTGGCCTTGATGAAGTCGAGCACATCTGGGTGGGCGACATCGAAGGTTGCCATTTGCGCACCGCGACGGCCACCGGCCGACGAGACGGTGAAACACATCTTGTCATAGATATCCATGAACGACAGGGGCCCGGAGGTGTAGGCGCCGGCGCCGGAGACATAGGCGCCCCGCGGACGCAGGGTCGAGAATTCATAGCCAATACCGCAACCGGCCTTCAGGGTCAGGCCGGCCTCGTGGACCTTCTCGAGGATGCCGTTCATAGAGTCCTCGATGGTGCCGGAGACCGTGCAGTTAATCGTTGAGGTAGCGGGCTTGTAGGCCTGCGCGCCGGCATTGGAAATAATGCGGCCAGCCGGAATCGCACCGTGCCGAAGGGCCCAGACGAATTGCTCAAAGCAGGCTTCCTGCTTCTCCGGAGACTCAACCTCAACCAGGGCCTTGGCTACACGCTGGTAGGTCGCATCGATATCCGCATCAATCGCGGTGTCATCCTTCTTTTTCAGGCGGTATTTTTTGTCCCAGATGTCCATTGAGGCATCCTGGAACGGGATCTGTGCCACGCTAGTCGCCACTGGTTTGAGGTGTGCCTTCGCAGTCATGAATAGTGTCGCTCCTGATCTTATTATAATAGATAGCTATTTATTGTTGTTCTGTTGAACGTACCGGGCCTTTCGCCCTTAACACAACATGTTGTGTTAAGGGCATACGATAGCTACAAGATGCGGTATCTGTCAATGACTTTGTGACGATTTTGTTACCGCCGGCCAGCCCCCGGTATTACTGGTTTTTCAACCGCTTGGCAGGGTCCAGCAAGAAAAACCCCGGGATTTTTCCTCGCAAAAAATTTCCCTTGAAAAGTCTCTCGACACCCCCACGTATCCTGTCATGAGAAGGAAATGACGCAACCATACCAGCGTCGGGTGCAACACTACTATGAACGAGGTAAGCCAAATGACTATTTATCGCCCTTTGCGAAATCTGAACCACCTGCAACGTGAAATGAGCCGGCTGTTTGAGCCAGCCCTGCCAAGTGATAATGATGAATTCAGTAGCAGCGACTGGACGCCGGCCGTTGACGTAAAGGAAGAGGAAGACCGCTTTCTGATCCGCGCTGACCTGCCCGGTGTAGACCCAAAAGACATCGAGCTGCATATCGAGAAGGGCATGCTCAGCATCCGCGGCGAACGCGAAAGCGAGAGCAAGGAAGAACGCGAGGGTTATAAGCGCATCGAGCGTATGCACGGCAGCTTTTACCGCCGCTTCAGCCTGCCGGACAATGTCGATGCCGACAATATCAAGGCCGATAGCAACCATGGCGTGCTCGAGATCAGCATCCCGAAAAAGGATACTGGCCAACCGCGCAAGATCACAGTGAACGAGTAAACGGCCCCGGCTCATCACGGCGCACCGCTAACACGGTGCGCCGTTTTTATTTCTCTATGAACCTGTAGACTGGAACACAGTCTCATTTCTAACAGTACGATTACAGGATGTCCCCTATGCGCTTAAGCCGACCCTGGCTGGCAACACTGGCTGGTTTTTATCTTATTTTAATCAATAGCTTGCTTGTAAATGCGGCGCTGCCTGTGGCGGTAAATGGCGAGCAATTACCCAGCCTGGCCCCTGTGCTGGAGCGCAGTACACCGGCAGTAGTCAACGTCTTTACCCGCACCCGGGTCAAGGTCGAGGAAAACCCGCTTCTCAGTGACCCCTTCTTCCGACGCTTTTTCGACATCCCGCAACAACCGCGCCAACGCGACACACAGGGCCTTGGCTCCGGTGTGATCATCGATGCGAAAAAGGGCTATATCCTGACCAACAATCACGTCATCCAGAAGGCCGATGTCATCACCGTGACCCTGCGTGACGGTCGCAAGCTCGATGCCAAACTAATCGGCACTGATCCGGAGACCGATGTCGCTGTGCTGCAGGTCCCGGCCAATAACCTGACCGCCCTGCCTCTGGCGGATTCCGACGCCCTGCGCGTGGGTGATTTTGTCGTTGCCATCGGCAATCCCTTTGGCCTCGGCCAGACCGTGACCTCGGGGATTGTCAGCGCCCTGGGACGCAGCGGCCTGGGCATTGAGGGTTACGAAGACTTTATCCAGACCGATGCCTCGATCAACCCGGGTAACTCCGGTGGCGCGCTGGTCAACCTGCGCGGTGAACTGATCGGTATCAATACCGCGATCTTCTCGCGCAGCGGCGGCAACATCGGTATCGGCTTTGCCATCCCCATCAACATGGCCCGCGACATCATGCAACAACTGGTCGAACACGGCGAGGTTCAGCGTGGCCGCCTCGGCGCCCAGGCCCAGGACCTGACCCCGGAACTGGCCGCTGCCTTCAAGCTCAAGCAGAAAGACAGTGGCGCCGTGGTGGTCAAGGTGATCCCGGATTCACCGGCAGACAAGGCCGGCCTGCGAGTGGGTGACGTGGTCATTAATGTTAACCAGCGCCAGGTGCGTAGCGCCGATGACCTGCGTAACTTTATCGGCCTACTCCGCGTTGGTACGCATGTACGCCTGACCGTGCTGCGCAAGGGTAAGCAACACCTGATCGATGCGCGTATTGCCCGATCTGTACAGAAAAAATCCACGGCGCCCCTGCACAGTCGTCTCAAGGGTGCGGTGCTCGGCTCGCTTGATGAAGGACACCCGGCCTATGGTCAGATTGAGGGTGTTGTTGTACTCAAGGTGGAACGCGGCAGCCCGGCCGCCCAGGCCGGCCTGCGTCCCGGCGACATCATTACCTCGATAAACCAACAGACGGTGCATGACCTGGACGAGGCCTTTGAACTGGCAAAACAGGGCGAACGTATACTCTTGAATATCCGGCGAGGACGCAGCTCGCTGTTTATTGTGCTCAACTAGGTAATTGATGATCTATGAGTGATGATTTGTCATGGTTCAAATTAATTCTGCATATTAGATAATTTGATTTCAATATATTAAGCAGGATAGCTCTAATTATTAGTGATCGTATTTTAAGGGAAGCTTACACAAGCACTGAGCCCGTCTAACTATTTCAAATAGAGGTATAATCATCGGATCTTTGGAATATATTTCCTGCGTTTTTATTACGGATTGATAACATTCTGCTGCTGCCGTATGCATCGCCCCTCTTATATATCAAAGCATGCAGGAGTACCGGGAGCAACTTGCCCTGAAAGCGCCACAGGACATTGTCGCCCAGCTCGAACAGTATTGGGAAAATGGAAAAAGAATAGCTGCCATAAAAATTTTACGTGACTATGCTGTTATTTCCGAGCACATAAAATAGCCATCATTGGTATGGCTGATAGTGCTGATGATAGAAATATGGAACAAACAATCTACCGCCTGATATACGGGTTATTTGCGGGTCTAATTTTTTCAGATGAATGATGCTCGTGCCGTACATCAATCTTTGTTCATAAACCATCAATCTATCTACGTTATCAGGCGATGGTAGATATCCGAGACCTTCATCGGGAGTTTCCGTAGCTCGGAAATGACGGTGTACTTCACCGCGATAACCATCAAAATCATCCGGCTTGCCATCGGCAAGCGTGATCAATAACTTGGTGCGGGCATCGACCTCGTTGAGCAACCTCGACTGGTACCGGATGGTCACCCCCATGCGGGTGTAATCTTTCGGCTCGATCCCGGCGATGCGTCCCTTCACTGCGTTACTATAATGCTCGTCAAAACCCTTCACCGGGTAAATTCATAGACTGTCGTCCTGCCAGGTCGCGGCGACGCCGGCCTCGAGGAGTCGCCCGTCAGCGGTTTGCGTGCCCAGCTGCATAGGCCTCGCCTTGCCCGGCATGACCTGGTTGATGAGGTCGGCCACGTCCTCGGCGAGCATGTCCTTGGTGTGCAGCGAGACCCAGATACCGCGGCAATCCGGCGTCACCAGCCGCGGCAGATACTTTATCAACGGTTGAAAGTCACAGCGAACATCCCAGACCTTGCCCTTGCCGGCACGACCGAAACTGGGTGGGTCCATGATCACCATGTGGTAACGCTCGCCCTTGCGGACCAGGCGCTCGACATAGGTCATGACGTTTTCTTTTATAAAGCGGGCGCCTTTCTCACCGACATTGAGTCGGGCAAGTTCAAGTTGCGAGGCCTGGGCATCGACGTGTGTAACCTTTGCCCCGGCCAGTACCGCCGCCTGCGTGGCGCCGCCGGTCCCGGCAAACAGGTTCAGTACGCGCAATTCGTCAATGTGGTAACACCCCTCAAGGTGTTCACGCACCCACTGCCAGCAGACGGCATGTTCCGGGTACACACCGACCTGGCCACCTTTACCAAGGCGACAATGCATGCGCTGACCGGACATCTCCACCTGCCATGTCATCGGCAAGCCCTCGCGCTGTGCCTGCCACTGCCCGTCTGTAATACGGCTACCGCTGTAGACCCAGTCGGCCTGCCAATCCTGCAGGGACTTCGTACCCGTGGCCTGCGGGGCAGGCCGATCAATCAGGTAATTACCAAAACGCTCGAGCTTACGCCCGGCGCCGAAGTCCACCAGGGCATAATCCCCGCTGCTTGTATTTTTATCAGGGTTCATGGGGTGGGTAATCGATTAGGCATGCTTGTGTACATATACCGATGTTAGCGGCATCGCGATGAAAACTCTATTTTTATACTGTAATACGCCATTTATATTAGCCAGACGCTTGAACAGCGTATCCGTGAGCTGGAGATCGCGCGTGATGCGGCCGAAAAAGCCAACCAGATAAAAACGACGTTTCTGTCACAAATAAGTTACAAACTATGCACTCCCATGATCGAAATGATGGGCGGCCGAATCGGTTTCTACAGTATCGAGAGCCAGGGCAGCTGTTTCTGGATCGAGCTAAAACGGACCGAAGAGACCGGCCCGGCCTAAAACACCCAGCTGCTCAACTCGTTCACGGCGGTCAGCGCCTCGGAGAGGGCCCCACGACAGGCGGTGACCGGGTCGATACCCGATACGATGAGCTTGCCAGTGTGCACGAGCAGGCGCGTACTCGCGCCCTCTTCCAGGCCACTGTCCTTCAGGTTACGTGTCATCCTCGCAAACCTGACCAGTTTCGCCGCCATTTCGGCGTCAATACCGGCCTCTTTAACGACGATCGTCTGTTCCGTCGTCTCGCTGGGATAATCGAACTCGAGCGCGACGAAGCGTTGGCGCGTGCTCTGCTTCAGGTCTTTGGAGAGGTCGCCATGAATCACTGGAGGTCGTGTAGGAAGCCCCTGATGAAGCCTCAAAACAGTTCTGGGCTAAGGTTTCTCGGGAGAAACCGTGAAAATGCTCCTGTGCTGGCCCTATAAGAAAAGTCCATGGATGCATATTCCATTATTTACTCTATAGTATTAAAACCGGTTGCCGTAGATATCCGGCTGGAGGAGATAATATGACACGTTTTACTATAGCCGCACTGGCCGCCGGCCTGTTGCTAGGCAGCAGTCTGTTACAGGCGGCCGAAGAAGCCGCCGGCAAGACCCTGACCTGGGTCGGTTGCGGTATTTCCAAAAAGGCCTTTATGGCCGAACTGGCCGCTGCCTATGAGAAAAAGAGCGGGGTCAAAATAGACATCCAGGGCGGCGGTGCGACCCGCGGTATCCGTGAGGTGGCTGCCAAGAATGCCGACATGGGTGGTACTTGCCGGCACAAGATCGACGGTGAGGCCAAGGAGCGCGGTGCCTCGCTCGAACCCGTGGCCTGGGATGCGCTGGTCGTCATCGTCCACCCCGATAACCCGGTCGACAACATCACCTTTGACCAGATCCGTGGTATCTACTTAGGCAAGATCACCAACTGGAAGGAATTGGGTGGCAATGATGCCCCCATCCGCCTGCTGGTCCGCAAGGGCAAGATCTCCGGAGTTGGCCGCGCCCTGCGCAAACTCGTGTTCGCCGACTACAACCAGGAATTCAAGGCCACCGAGGTCATGAAATCCTCAGGCCCGCTGGAGAAGGCCGTGGTCGAGGACGTCAATGCTATTGCGGTAACCGGGATCAGCTCGGCCCGTAAGCGCAAGGTGAAAAACCTCAAGCTCGATGGCAAGGAACCCACTTACGACAACATCCGTGCCGGTGAGTACGGCCTCTACCGCCCTCTCTACCTGGCCGTGAACAGGCACGGCAAGAATGCAGAGGAGGTCGACAAATTCATCAAGTTTGCCCACAGTGCGGAGGGCCGGCAGATTATCCGTAATAACGGCACTGTGCCCTACCTTGATGCCCTCAAGCTCGTCCTCAAGCAGGTCGAACAGGAAGAACGTGCCAACGAACGCGGCCTGTATCAGAACTGAGGCCGTCTAGCAGGAAGTTAAAAGGCCCTTTCCGGAGGGCCTTTTTGCCTCGAACCATTGGAAATGGTTGGGGTACGGATAATGAAGCCCGATAGGGATTCTATGCGCGCCCTGCCCCCTTCACTTTTTTCACCCCTATAAACGCGCATACACGGAAGAATTCCTGTAAAATGCGCGCTTTGCCCCGCCGTCTTAGCGTCGCCGGCCAGATGAAATTATGACCGAACAACAGCTTAACAACGTCAATGTCCTTTCCCAGGACCTGCTGCCGACTCCGGCCGAGGTCAAGCGTGCCCTGCCGCTGACCGACAAGGCCGAGCAGACTGTGCTCGCCGGCCGCGAGGTCCTGCAACGCATCCTTGACCACAAGGACCATCGCCTGTTTGTCGTCGTTGGACCCTGCTCGATCCACGACCCGAAGGCCGCCTACGAATACGCCAAGCGCCTGAAGAGACTCGCCGATGAGGTCAGCGACACCCTCTACATCGTCATGCGCGTGTACTTCGAGAAACCACGCACCACGGTCGGCTGGAAGGGGCTCATCAACGACCCCTACATGGATGATTCCTTCCATATCGAAAAGGGCCTGTACCAGGCACGTGAGATCCTGCTGCACCTGAACGAACTCGGCCTGCCGACGGCCACTGAGGCCCTCGACCCGATCACGCCACAGTACCTGTCGGACCTGATCACCTGGTCAGCGATCGGCGCACGCACCACAGAGTCCCAGACCCACCGAGAAATGGCCAGTGGCCTGTCGACCCCGGTCGGTTTCAAGAACGGTACCGATGGCAGCCTTGATGTTGCCATCAATGCCCTGCACTCGGTCTCGCAGCCGCATAATTTTCTCGGTATCAACCAGGATGGCCAGTGCACCGTGGTCAAGACCCGCGGCAATGCCTACGGCCATGTCGTGTTGCGCGGTGGCGGTGGCCTGCCCAATTATGATGCCGAGCACGTGGCCCACTGCGAGGCCGTACTCAAGGCCGATAATCTTCCCCTCAATATCACGATAGACTGCAGCCATGGCAATTCAAATAAAGACCCGGGTAACCAGGCCAAGGTCGTTGAGAATTGCGTACAACAAATCCTTGCCGGCAACCAGTCCATCACCGGGCTCATGCTCGAGTCCAACCTTGGCTGGGGCAATCAGCCGATCCCAGCCGACCTCTCGCAGTTGCAATACGGTGTCTCCGTTACCGATGCCTGCATCGACTGGGACACCACCGAGGCCCTGCTGCGCAAGACCCGCGAGCAGCTCAAAGACGTACTCGGCAAGCGTTACAGCGTCTAAGCCCGTTTTACCCCCAGACTATTGATTTTACCGCCCTGCTGGGCGATGCTCGACTATGCCCCCTCGGAAGAGGCGTAGCGGATTTATAAATCTTTTATTTGTACAGCGTCCCACTATTTTTTAAATAGCCGTTTCTAAATACAACAAAATATACTGCTACCCAACGGCCTGAATTAAAACGGGCATTTAGACCCAATAACTATAATTATATTTTATGAAAATAACGTATTTTTCACTCATCAGTGGTTTTGTTTTAGGTGCGGCTGGCTGGGCGATAGTCCCGCTTGTATCTGACAGGTTTGAACCTTTCGACAGTGACCTCGGATTCTATATGGGCCAATCCATGTTATCTGCCTTTGCCTTTTATTTTGGCTTCAAACACGGCCTGAAGCAGGTATTTATTTTTATTCTTGGCGCCTACATTAGCGCCAATGTTTATCCCTACGTGTTTGGCTCATCCGAATCGAGGGCGTGGGCCTATTTAGCCCTTATAACAACACTGGCCTTATGTATACTCCCCATGTTATCGGGAATACTTGGAAAACTGATGCGTGCAGGAACAATCAAATATAAGCACTGGCTAAAAAATACGGCTACCAAACGTCCGGCCTCATAGCCGCGACGTAAAGATTCTTATAGGGATAGGACATATACTCTAGCCTATACTTACAGCTACTATCTTTTAACCGGCGAGGGGGAAAGTGAAATGAATAAACGAAAAGTGCATGATGGCATCGCAGGTGCCGTAATAACTCTGGGGGTAGTACTGGGTCACTATATTGACCCCTTGTGGTTATGGGTTCCAGGCGTTCTGGGGCTTACATTATTGCAGAGTGCCTTCACGGGTTTTTGTCCGGTCTACTACACCCTGGATAAAATCGAACCTGAAAACCAATAGGCGCTGTGGCCTGACAAATCATCCCGGCCTATGCTGGAAAACCCTACGCCTTAGCGCCATAAAGTATTCGCTAATGAAATTATTTATTACAATACTGGTTTTCCTGCTGACAATTTCCCAACTGGCCCTGGCATCAACTGGTGAGCCAAGGATTATAGCGTTTTCGAGTGGCGAGCTGAGCCTTCGCGGTGAATTATTTCTGCCTGAGGGGAAAGGTCCCTTCCCCACAGTGCTTTACAATCATGGCAGCGCACCGAAGATGTTGAACAGTCAGACCAGTGCTGTCATTGCGCCGATGTTTACCAAAATGGGCTGGGCCTTTTTTATGCCTTACCGCCGTGGACAAGGGCTTAGTGAGGACAAGGGTCCTTATATAATGCATGAAATCCGTGCTGCAAAATGGTCGCTGTTTGGGAGTGCCTCGGAGACAATGGTCAATTTACTCAAAACCGATCATTTGAATGATCAAATGGCCGCACTGGCCTGGCTCAAACGGCAAGACTTTGTTCAAAAAACTCGGATAGCCACGATGGGCAACTCCTTTGGCGGGATTCAGGTCGTGCTTGGCATGGCCCGCGGCACATATTGTGCCGGTGTAGACGCTGCAGGGGGAGCGGAAAGCTGGAAAAACTCCCTCGAGTTAAGACAGCTTATGATAAGCACAATCAAGGCATTACAACGGCCTGTTTTCTTTTTTCAGGCCACCAATGATTACGATCTCTCGCCGAGCAAGATATTATCCTCAGAGATGACCAAAGTTGGCAAGATGCATCGACTTAAAATTTATCCCCATTTCGGGGATTCGGCAAAAGAAGGACATAGCTTCCCGTATAAAGGCGTATCAATCTGGTTTAATGATGTTTTTTCTTTCTTAAATATACATTGTCCCGTATCAATTGATGCGTCTTGAGAACAAAAGACTAATAAGAAACTCCCCATGCTTGCTTTGCGGCATAATATTCCGAAATTGCATTCAGCCGAAATCAGAGGTACCTTACTATTTTCATACATTGTCAATGCCGTATTGGATAATTCAGGCAGCTATATAATCAGATACTACGTCACACTTACTGCTTAATGTTTTTTAATATTACTAACTGAGGCTAAATAAAGTGATAAAAATTCTCCGCAGAACTTTATTTTTTCTTGTATTAGCAGGCGCTACCAACATCACCTTGGCGGGGCAATCTGGATTGCCCGGCAATATTGAAAATGAAGATATTATTCTTCATTTTGATCAGTCTCGGATACCCATAGACAACTTAAATTTCAGACAGCGCAACCGATTAAAACCATCAAAAAATGATTTTCGCCTAGTTGAGATGTCTTTCCTGAGCAATAACATCGGTGAACGTTGGGCTATCGTGACGATAAAAAATACCTCTCAGGGAAGGCGTTTTTTCAAAGATGATAATATTATTGCCACGCTGGCAGATGGCAGTCAGTCGCGCGCATCAGGTCTTGATGAAGCATTAGAGGGCGGCGAACTTTTAACCAGGGCTATATATTTTGGCATTCATAAATTCCCGATTGTGAAGCTGGAGCTTGAGTATAAATAACCAACCTACTCCCGTGACATTCTGGGAAGCCTTTGCCTATTGGCTAAAGCTGGGCTTTATCAGTTTTGGTGGACCGGCAGGTCAGATAAGCATGATGCACCAGGAACTGGTAGAGAAACGCAGATGGATCTCTGAACATCGCTTTTTGCATGCGCTGAATTACACCATGGTACTGCCCGGACCGGAGGCGCAGCAACTGGCTACCTATATCGGCTGGTTGATGCACGGGCTATGGGGCGGCATTGCTGCCGGTGTTCTGTTTGTCATACCATCATTATTCATTCTCATTGCCCTGACCTGGGTCTATCTGGCCTATGGCGATGTGACAGTGGTCGCGGGCATTTTATATGGTATCAAACCTGCTGTGACCGCCATTGTAGTGTTTGCTGCCTACCGCATTGCCTCGAGGGCCTTGAAGAATAACGTCCTGCGCGGTATAGCGGTTCTGGCGTTTATCGCCATTTTTGCCCTGGATATCCCTTTCCCCTACATTGTTCTGATGGCCGGCATTATTGGTTATATCGGTTCGGTCGTCGCCACCGATAAATTCAAGGCAGGTGGGCATCATGTGGATTCCAGCCTCTCCTATGGCCCGGCACTCATTGATGATGATAGCCCTGTGCCAGAACATGCACGTTTTAAATGGTTCAGGTTAATTACTTATACTTTAGTAGGGCTCGCTATCTGGGCCGGTACGATGTTTATACTTTTCACCGCCTATGGTTGGGAAGGCACGCTTACACAAATGAGCTGGTTCTTTACCAAGGCCGCACTGGTCACCTTTGGCGGTGCCTATGCGGTGCTGCCCTATGTCTATCAGGGTGGCGTGGAGCAGTTTGCCTGGCTAAGCGGCTCACAAATGATTGATGGCCTGGCACTTGGCGAGACAACTCCGGGGCCCCTGATTATGGTTGTCGCCTTTGTCGGCTTTGTTGGCGGCTGGACAAAAGAAATTCTTGGGCCAGAGATGCTACCGCTGGCAGGCGTGGCTGGCGCTGCTGTTGCCACGCTGTTCACGTTTTTACCCTCGTTTCTTTTCATATTGATCGGTGGGCCCGCTGTAGAGGCAAGCCGTGGTGATATTAAGTTTACCGCGCCGTTAACCGGCATTACCGCTGCCGTGGTAGGCGTGATACTGAATCTGGCTGTATTTTTTGCCTATCATGTGCTTTGGCCCCAAGGCTTTGATGCAGCATTTGAATGGCTGTCTGCTGTAATAGGCGCCATTGCCTTTATTGCCTTGTTTAAATATAAGGCAGGGATCGTCCCGGTTATTGTTGCCTCGGCAGTTATTGGTCTGGGTTACTCGTTGTTGCTGTAAACAATTACGGGCCAACAAGCCGCAATTGATGCATTTTACCTTAAGGAGTATTTTATGCCCGAACAAGAATACGCCGGCTTCTGGATCAGGGCAGTAGCGGCAGTCATAGACACACTTTTGGCGCTAATCATTACCCTGCCAGTACTTATTGCTATCTATGGTACGGGCTACCTGCTAAGTGAATCGTATATCCAGGGCTTCTGGGATGTACTGTTCAGCTATATCTTTCCGATAATCGCTGTCATCCTCTTTTGGATTTACAAATCCGCGACCCCGGGTAAAATGATAACCCGACTAACTATTGTTGATGCAAAAACCGGCGGTAAACCCTCTATCGGCCAGTTTATCGGCCGTTATTTTGCCTACTACGTTTCAATTATTCCGCTGTTTCTTGGGATTATCTGGGTTGGCATTGATAAACAGAAACAAGGCTGGCACGACAAGCTGGCCGGTACGGTGGTAGTATAAAATACTACGCCTGAACCTGTTACATTTGATAAGCCTGTATAATAAATCGGTTTATCAACGGGCCATGCTAATCGTACAATCCCTTATCTCATAATCTATGCCCTTATGTTTGGCATTCAAATGAATGATGAGAAATAATAAAAAGGACTTATTCTCATGCTGCGCAAACTACGTATCCTGATCGCCCTGCTGGTATTGTTTTTCGTTGCCGGCACCGCTGCCCTGACGCGCTTTCAGACTACTGACTGGAATAATACGCTGTATGTCTCCATCTATCCGGTGAATGGTGATAAGAGCCCCGCTACCACTAACTATATCAAGAGTCTCAGTCATGTAAGCTTTGCTGATATTGAACAGTATCTTGCACGCCAGGCCCTAAGCTACCGCAATATCCAGAATAAGCCCTTTGCCATCACCCTGGCCCCTGAGGTCAGTGAAGTACCGCCAGCGCCACCCCGTGACGGTAATGTCCTGCAGATCATGGTCTGGAGTATGAAAATGCGTTACTGGGCCTGGGCCCATAACAGCCAGCCAGGGCCTGATCCGGATATCCAGCTCTACGCGGTCTACTATGACCCAAAAGTTTATGGCCGAGTAGGCCATTCATTCGGTCTGCAGAAGGGCCTGGTCGGCGTGGTTTATGCCTTTGCCAGCCATGCCGAAGGCAAACGCAATAATGTCGTCATCGCCCACGAATTGCTGCATACCCTAGGCGCCACGGATAAATATGACCTGAGCACCAATCAGCCGATCTTCCCCATCGGCTATGCCGACCCCGATCAACAGCCGCGGTACCCGCAAAGGCGTGCCGAGCTCATGGGCGGGCGGATCCCGATCACCGCGCATCGGGCCGAACAGCCTGAGCACCTGCGTCAGACGGTCATCGGCAAGGTCACTGCTATTGAGATCGGTCTTCTCAACTAGTCCCTTGCCGGCACCCATAAAAAAACACCTCCATAAATGGAGGTGTTTTTTCAGC
Source organism: Sulfuriflexus mobilis (assembly GCF_003967195.1). NCBI lineage: Bacteria > Pseudomonadati > Pseudomonadota > Gammaproteobacteria > Chromatiales > Granulosicoccaceae > Sulfuriflexus > Sulfuriflexus mobilis. The sequence goes on from NZ_AP018725.1 coordinate 2,916,035, forward strand.
GCGTTTGAATTGACTTAGTCTTCCTTTTTCTCTACTTCGACATTGTCTTTCTCGATCTCATAGGCGTCTTTTTCTTTCTTCGCCACGTCTTCGGCAATTATCGCCTGCTTGCGTGCCTCGAAGGGCTAGATGCCACCGATACCTTGAAAATATCATCCCAGAAGCGTTTGAGCACTCAATGGTACTAAGCGCATGAGTGTTCACGAGAGTTAAGCAAGTCCAACGTTGCTTAACCCGGTGCCCGGGAAACCGGGGTTACCTCAGTCCGACCCATAGATTTTTCACTGTAGGTATCAAAATAGAGAAGCCGCGCGACCTTCCAGGTACACGCGGCTAATCGGCTTACGGCTTCCGTTAAGGCTTCTTCGGAGTGCTGTAGGGTACTTCTTTTTGGAAACTTTTCCAGGTGGTGGTATAACCAACATGGAACTGTCCCGGTACAATCTCTTTCTGTGTTGTTGTCACATACTCTGTTACGCCTTCGGGAACCTTAGGTCGGGTAAAAGGTGCAGTACTCATAATCATTACTCCTATTAATACGGGGAGGAATTTCAACAGGGTTGTCAGCCCCTCCCACTCAAACTGACTAAATTATACTCTCTATCGCGTGTAATGTGCATTCTTCGGAATCACATGCCGCACGCCCCCCTGGGGATTCTCAACATCACCCTCGTAGCGGGGAATGATGTGAATATGGACATGGTAAATACTCTGCCCGGCCGCTGTACCCACGTTAACGCCTATATTGTAGCCATCAGGCTTGAATTTCTCGTCCAGCAACTTGCGTTCCTCAGTTATCAGCGCCATGCAGGCACTGACCTCTTCGGGCGCCAGGTCAAAAAAGCTGGCGACATGCCGACGCGGAATAACCAGTGTATGGCCCGGGCTCACCCCGTAGGTGTCGAGGGCACTGTATGCCAACTCATTCTGCAGCGATACCCCACGTGGATCAGTACAAAACAGGCACGGGTTATTTGGGTCTCGCTTTTTTTCTAGTTTATTTTCAAGCGGCAAACTTCAACACCCTTCGTTTAACTTGCTAAATTGGCCAAATAGTACAGCACCACTCCGATGGGCACTGCACAAAATAGTCGCTGAAAACCGTCCTGTCATTTTAGCACCCTTATTCCATTTAAAGCAGGCACATAGCAGGTTATTTACATACTATTTTTTTATTAAGGCATTGTTATATCTAATAAAACTGCTTTTTTACAGTGAATTCGACAACTTCAGTCCTGTCTGCTGCTTCAGAGTAATCTCCAATCAGGGCATCACATGTATTCAGCCTAATACGCTATAATTCCGTCTCGTATCGACTATCTTATTGATGAGGACACTATCCGTGGCATCTAACAAAGGACGAGCTTATTTTGGGCTCTCTGGCTATCACTTCGACCCTAGAGTAGTCACACAATTCATTGGCCTGGAACCGACATCATTCGATGATGCTGGAATGCGCGGTGATCTGGATAAACCCGTCATTAGCTCTTGGGAATTCTCAACAGAAACCATAACGTCTGACACTCAAGAGCTCGATATTTACAAACTTCTCGATGATGAAATTCTTAAAAAAATCGAACCCACCAAGGATAAAATTATCGAGATCTGTAAGAGCCATAATCTATCCCCAAGAATCGGTATCGTGTTGACCCTGTCTATTGATAAAGATGAAACGACACCAGATGTTGGTTTTGGCGCTCGCGTTATCAAGTTTTGTTCTGAGATAGGCGCATTTATTAATATCGACTATGAGCTTTCCGAACGGATTTAGGTTATAGGTGCGAATTCATTCGCACCTACGTTACGCAGCAGAAATTCCTGCTATCTTCTTCGCATGATCAAATTGCTCATCACAATGCTTTTGGCAAAGTGGCTGTAAAGCATGTGGGAAACATTCCATAATTATTTCAAACTCATCAGCAACATCTTCTGCAAGCACGGCATCGTTTGTTAATTCCGCCAGTTCGCACTGTGCTGTTGCCTTGTTTACCCTGCAGAGCACCGACAGGTGAACAGGACGTTGCTGCTCCATACAGACTTTCCAACCTGTCTCATACGACCTTACCGCCTCTTCAAAGCGTTCAGGGTTTTCCTCCGATTCCGCCAGGTTAAGTAATACCGCACCACAATTATTATGTGCTGCGGCCAATTCAACTGGGTAATTGTCGGCATCGAGCTCTGCAAGCGCATTTTTGTAGGCCACAACGGCTTTTTGAAACGTGCGATTGCCTTTCAGGAGTGTTCCGTAGATGTGAAATGTCATGCCCAGTTGCAGCATGATCAGCTTCCATTCTTCCGGTGTTTCTTTTTTCGTATATACCAATAACGCTGCAGTATAGGCATCAGTTGCCGTATTCAGTGCTTTTGCATCTGATTCGAGTCGACCCAGCGCCTGTAATGCAGTAGCCAGGTTCGCCTGTGTCGCTGCCCACTCTAGCGGAGAGTCTTCCTGCTTATATTCTTCCAGCGCAAGTGTGAAACACTCAACAGCCTTCTGGAAGATCTCAGGATCGTGCTGCTGTTGCCCGATAGCGCCAAGAATATTCCCCAGCCGGTTCTGTGTTTCAGCCCATGCTAGCGGGTCTTTATGACGTAATTCATCTGTCAGCGTAGCCTCAAGTGCATCGCGTAAACTTTCAAATATATTCGCACTAAAACTATGCTGTTCAAAATTACCCCGTGTGTAAAGAAAATTATCGGCAACCGGAACACTTCTGTCAGGCGTTGCTAGTTTCAGTGTTTCTTCATCAATTAGCCTGAGTGAGCCGGCAATAGCGCGCTCGAGTGCACGGTTCACCGGGTATATAATGTATGGCTTACTGTAATTCATTGGGAGTAATTCATTCTGCGCGTTCAAGAATTTCATTTAAATCCGGATCGGCATCAACTGCCCCACCAAGATCGATTTCTTCATCAGTTGCTTCACGTATAGAAAGCACTTCCAGTACGAAAGTCACGTCTCTGCCACAAAGTGGGTTATTACCGTCAACGGTCAAGGTCTTGTCATCAAAACGCGTAACGATGAAGCTTTTAGGTTCACCCTTTTCATTTTCCATGGTGATGGTCATACCTATCTCACGATATTCCTCAGGAACATTTTCGATGGCGTCGGTAAACACCAGAGACTCATCTCTTTCACCATATAACAGAGTTGTATCAATCGGCACTTCGATGACGTCACCTACCTTTTTGCCATACAGATGTTTTGTTACGTCTTCTGACATCACATCATTGACACCATGGACATAACCCAGTGGATAGTCCACCGTGATCAGTACATCACCGGTTTTGTCATCGACGACTTTGTAATTTAATTCAACGAATTTTTCGTCTTCAATTATATCTGACATATCTATTAAAGCCTTTGTTTAGGTTACGTTGGCCTAGAACAGGGTAGCACCAAAGATTTTTACCTTGTCCTTTTCATAACCCAGCACGAGCCTACCAAGCCATTCGCCTTTGTCCTTTTTATTAATGACTTTATATAGAACGGTGACATGTTCGCCACGACGTATCATGCCAAGATAGGAATAATCTTCTGACAGATTTTTTGCAAGGTCGCTTCTGGCAAACTGTTTACCCATTTCAACTTCATTCGCGCCCTGCATAAATGAAGACGAGAAATTACGTGTGAAAGCGCCGTAGTTTCCTTCATTAGAGTACTTGACAAGATCCGCCCACATTGGATGGGCATGCTCTAAAATTTCTTCATCTGTTTTTTCAATAATGTTCATCTAAAACTCCATTAAAAAACATCGTTGTTTTTTAATATTATCCTCAGAGCTAATTTTCAAGTCTCAGAGTAAAAAAAAGGACCAACATTATACATGTCAGTCCTTTTTTTATCGCAAATAAATTTTCAGGCCTGCAAAATCAAGCCTGTATTTGCTTAGTGGTGACCTTCTGCTTTCAGTTTAGCCAGGTCTTTGTCCTCGATATCACCTACAAGGTGGTACAGAGGAGCCTTCTCCATAGTGTACTCACCAGTCTTAGGGTCACGGCGAGAAACTGTCAGTACATGCCAGTTCTCATCATCAACCTTCATGGCATCACCACGGTAGTAGTAACCAGGCCAGCGTGTTTCCTTACGGAACATCGTGTGCTGGAATACCGCTTCGGATGTCAGGAAGCGGTGCTTCAGTTCCCATGCACGTAACAGTTCATGGATATCTGAGGCAGCAACTTTTTCCAGGTCTTCACCCAGAATAGCCATCTTCTTCAGACCGATGCTCAGGAGCTTATCGTTGGTCATGTAGTTAACACCAAAACCACCACAGTACTCATCCATCAGTTTCTGCAGACGATCCAGACCCTGACGCGGGTTGATGTAGTTCGGGTTAACAGAACCCGCAACAATCTCGTTACGGCCAACAGTGTATGTTTCCAATGGCTTGTAGATTTCTTCCTTGCGGCGAGAAATCTGGGCGTCAGTAACAATGATTCCGTTAGCTTTGCCGTCATCAATGTACTTACAGGCAGCCTTGGCAGCCAGACGACCTTCAGTGAAGGAACCGGATGAGAATGCGTGTGGTGTACCACCCACGGCATCACCTGCACCAAACAGACCTTCAATGGTTGTCATACGGTTGTAACCCCAGAAGTATTCATCTGGAGATACATCCTCAGGACCTGAACACCATGCGCCACAACCGGTTGCGTGTGAGCCCATTACGTATGGCTCAGATGTTGTCAGTTCTGGGTTTTCGTACTTTGGATCAACGTCTGTCGCTGCCCACAATACGGCCTGACCGACGGTCATACCCAGGAAGTTGTGCCAGCCAATCTCTTCAAGATGCGGATCCTGGAAGGCTTCCATGGTAACCATGTGAATCGGACCACGACCGGCATTAACTTCGTTAATGATTGCGTGGTTACGCAGACAGGTTGGAATTGGACGGTGAGTAGCGTGTGAAGCTTCTGGATCCAGGTATTCCTTACCGACCATTTCTTGCAGAGCTGGGAACCATTTTGATTCGTACTCTTCACCATAAGCATTCTGAGTGTAGGTTTTCAGATGCAGGAAGTAAGCACCAACAGGACCGTAACCATCTTTGAAACGAGCCAGTACGATACGGTTTTCCATCTGTGTCATTTTCGCGCCTGCTTCGATCATCAAACCGTATGCAGAGCCTGAAGACCATGGAGCGTACCAAACACGACCAGCACCTTCACCGACTGAACGTGGTTTGAAGATGTTAGACGCACCACCAGCACCACAGATAACAGTCTTAGACTTGAATACGTGGTAGTTACCAGTACGAACGTTGAAACCAACGGCACCCGCTACGCGGTTTTCCTTGGATTCATCCATCAACAGGTGAGTGACACAAACACGGTTGAATACCTTGTCAGCTGAGTTCTTGGCGGCTTCAGCAACGATTGGCTTGTATGATTCACCGTGAATCATGATCTGCCAGCGACCTTCGCGCAGGTATGCGCCGGTCTTTTCGTTACGCATGATAGGCAGACCCCATTCTTCAAACTGGTGTACTGCGGAGTCAACGTGACGTGCCATATCAAAGGCCAAATCTTCACGGACCATACCCATCAGGTCGATACGTGCATAGCGAACGTGATCTTCCGGGTTATTCTCACCGAAGCGAGTACCCATGTAACAGTTAATCGCATACAGACCCTGTGCAACCGCACCGGAACGATCAATGTTTGCCTTTTCAGCGATAACGATCTTCTTGTTCTTACCCCAGTATCTGGCTTCGAAAGCAGCACCTGTACCACCAAGGCCAGCACCTGCGACGAGAATATCGATATCGTCTTCAATAATTGTCTTGTAGCCCATTAGTAGTAAACCCCTTCTTTAATTTCCAAGCCGTTTGATTCCAGCGTCATTAAAGCATTGTCATTCATAGCGACATACTTAGGCTCGTTATATAGCAGCTGTGTGTCACGCATGCTGTCAGCTGGTGCTGCTTCGTTAGCCAGCTGAGGAATACAGGTACCCCAAGGCTTGGTTGTAATCGGTGCTAAAAGATCAAAGTCTTTCTTGCCGTTGCGGAACTTGATGCGCCATGCAATGGTGCCTTTCTCTTCATCACGATGTACACGCACTGAGTGACCCAGAGGGGCGAAATCAGCATAACCGCGGACGTCAATAGCGTGATGAGGGCAGGCCTTCACACAGGAATAACATTCCCAGCACATGTTAGGTTCAATGTTGTAAGCACGGCGAAGTGTTTTATCGATGTGCATAATGTCAGATGGGCAGATATCAACGCACTGTCCGCAACCATCACATCGAGTCATATATACAAAAGTTGGCATAATATTTTCTCTTATACTTTGTAAGTTAAGTAAATGTTAGTAGTGGTTTGCAGGCTCACGTCTGATACCAGCGCCCATATTGGGTGGATTCTTACCCATGTACATTGGTACGTCCGGGTATCTTGCATGTACTGCAGGATCTGACAGATCATAATCAGCAGGCAGGTTCAAATTTCCGCCATCTGCATGTGCAACGCGCTTCTGGAATGCTGCAGCAGGTTTGAAGAACATATGTGCGAACTTCGACCACATTACAGTAGAGAAAAGCACTGTGTTTGAAAGGATGAATAAGGCGAAGAACAAAGTTGTCCAACCCATATCAGCAACTGCACCGGCACCTGAAGATTGCAGGTAAGACCAGATTAATGCAAACGTTGCTGTTGTGAGCAAGGAAACGATAAAGATATCTGCACGACGCAGTTGATACCACTTTACACCTTCTGAATTCACATCAACGCGGATAAAGAACCAGAACCAGTAGCCACCAAGACAAAGCATGAGTGCACCGGTATGCCAAAGATTCGCGACAAGCGCGTCAGTTGACCAACCAAAGATCATGGTTGCAGTTGATGCGACAAAGAGAATGAAGCCATACATGGTTAGCATGTGTGAAATTCTGCGCTTCGTATTGCAGAATTCAGCCGACGTTAAAATTTCGTTGGCGACCACTGCAATCGCAATACCAGCTTTCTCGCCAGTACCTACAGAACGCTTGGCGTTCTTATTATTCTTTTCAGTATCTAGGGCAAAGTACTTGGCACTCTTTTTATGCATCATATCTAGCACAGTACCCACGAACACCAGGATGGCCATTAATATAATGTAGCCCTGCTGGATGTCAGTAGATATTAATGCTGTCACTGCATCGAATGGGTTGGTGTTGAACATATCGACACTTCCTCGGTTTATATTTCTATTGGATTTATATCTATTTTATTTAACTGCGGTTAATACCCGCTACACCGCGCAGTTACGGATGTAACGCTCGAGACTAAACTTTTTTCGGGTGACTATCTTCTAGCTACCCCGGATTACGAGCCATGCCCCAAAAACTCTCGCAACCCATTGTTATTAAATCACTTCTTCTCTTTCTCAGGCGGGCTTATATAACCTCACCACAGCCCTTTCACAGACTTACCCGTTAATAGGGAGGGTTACCTTAATCCTTTGGCGCGAACAGTCCAAGCAGTAATATCTTTGCATACTATAAATATCCTTTATTGTATTTTTTATGGCCAATGAGGCAGAAAATCTCGGGAAATGATCACGCTGGATCTGTTTTATCAGGTTGATTCAATGTTAATCACGTATCCAATTGTTATTTATATAGATTTAGCCGAATCCAACGACCTCAACAACACTGCTGAAGGGTCAGCAATACAGACTGCACGGCACAAACCACAACCCACGCAGTAATCCATATCGATACGCGGGCGCGTGTCGTCCCAGACCAGAGCTCCCGGCACCGGGCAGCTGCCCTCGCAGGCCCCACATTCCGGTCCCTGGTAGGGCAGGCAATCAGCCGTATTGATCTCGGCATAGGCCAACTTCGGAAACAGCTCCGGGGCACTGCCTGTGCTCCCCCCCTCGCCCGTCATCTCCTCTTTAACCTCTGGCAGGCGCAAGGCCGCCGGTTCGCAGGCCGTCACACAGGGCCAGTCCTCGCAGAGATGACAGCCGCCGTCCAGCACGTCGAGTGCCGGGGTTAAGGCAACGTCGGCGCCATAGCTGGCCGGCAGGGGAAACAGCACGTCGTGCGGGCAGGCCTTGATGCAGGCATCGCAGCGCGTACAGGCGAGCATGAATTCCAGTTCCGGCCGGGCCCAGGGCGGACGTATCCAGCGTGAGGCGCGCGCCGCGTACCGTGCATCGGCCTCTTCGACTACATGTTTGGCGGCCTTGCCCGCGGCACGGCGGAAGAAGGCCCGACGACTCTCATCCATGCTTAGTTACCATTCGATCTTTTCATCGGCCTGGGCCAGGTTCTTGTGGCAATCACCGCAGGGGCGACCACTTGCCTTGAATGCGGCATGCAGCTTGCCATCGGCATCAAAGTCCTTCGGCAGGGTATGCGCAATACCGCGGTGACAATTGATACAGGTTATGCCCTCTTTCACACCGCGCGCATGCTTTTGCTGCGAGAGCTTGCTCTGACTGGCCAGTTGCATAAATTCATTGGCGTGACAGTTGCGGCACTCACGTGAGTCGGTATCTTCCATTCCTTTCCAGACATGCTGCGCCAGCTCCAGGCGTTTGGCCTCAAATTTTTCCGGCGTATCAATTGATCCTACCAGCTTATGGTAAAGCTCATTGGTGGCGCCAATCTTGCGTACTACCATGTGTTGCCATTCACGTGGCACATGACAATCCGGGCACGTGGCACGCACGCCGGTGCGATTGGTGTAATGGATGGTGTGTTTATATTCCTGGTAGACGTTATTTTCCATTTCATGACAGCTGATACAAAAAGCCTCGTTATTGGTCATTTGCATGCCGGTATTGAACGCACCCCAGAACATAATGCCAAGGGCAAACATACCGATCATGAAGATGAGCGGTGCACGCTCGACCCATTTGCATAACCAGTCGCGCAAACATTGTTTACGTGTTGAACAGCTGTCTTTGTTTGATACCGACATCGTCTGCTTCTCTACATGCGCATAACCATAGGCTGCGCCAGCAGCCACAGGTTAAAGACGGTGATGACAAGAATAAAGGCCACACCCGGCAACAGATGCCAGGCATGCAGGCGCTGCGCTTCGCTCAGCACATCTGTGCTGCGTTGTTTTAGTACCTGCAGCGCGAGCCAGAAACCAAATGCAATCAATATCGCCTGCAGGCCAAACAGCAACTGTTCAGGTATCAATGGATTCATATGCCGCATATGCAATTCATTACTGCTCAGCGGCAAGGTATCTCGTCCGAGCGGGTTCATCAGCACACTGGTAAAGCCCCTGCTTTCACGGATGAGGTGATTCAGGTTATGCGCAATATGATAGGTAAAGGCCAGCGGCAAACTGACAAAGGCCAGGCGTGCAAATAATTGCTGGAAGGCAATCTTCTCGGGCAGTAAGACCTGCATAAACCTGATCAAACCGGCATAGAGCAGGATGGGCACAATCAGGATGATCAGCATGCCAAGACTGAAGCTCCACAACAACTGCCCCGAGTCGCCGATGAGTTGCGCGAAAGTCGACATGCCCTGCTCCCAGAACGGCATCATGGTGATGCCGTGAAAGGTTGTCAGGGCCATCAGGCCGAGCATAAACCAAGCCTCGTCCCAGTGCGGGCGGGCGTGTTGTATGGCCTCTACGGCCGGACTACGCAGACGCCAGCCGACATTGTCGTGCGGGCACGACATGGTGCAGGCGCTGCAGGCCGTGCAATAGGTACTCTGTGTCAGGCGCCCCATCACCAGGTGGGTTGGGCAGGGCTCAATCTCCTCCGTGCCGTGGTAACACTCGAGGGTCTTGCAGTCCGCACAGGTCTGTGTCGAACGCGGCCGTAGCTCGACCATGGCCAGTTGTGAATAGAAACCCACGGTGCGGCCAACCGGGCAAACATGTTTACAAAAGGCCTTGCCTTCAAACACGGCCATGTAGATAGTCGCCAGTACCACCATGATCAAGGCCAGTACGGCGGTCATATAGGGATTGGTGGTCACGCCTACACCCAGTTCCAGCCAGGTCAGGCCGATAAACATGGCCAGCGCCGGCCAGACGCTACGCCACAACTTCGGGACACGCAGGCCCAAGCTCGCGCCCGCATCGGCACGTCGCCAGAGTTTACGCTTTACCAGCCAGCTGGCCAGCGTGTCCCACGGGCACACCGCACACCAGGCGGACCCAAGAAAGAAGATCACGATGACGATCCCGGCCCACCATAGCGTCCAGGTCAGGGTCGTGGCCAGATTGCGCTCGGGGACCGGGGTGCCGAACAGACCGGCGGCGATGACCAGCAGGAACAGGCTGGCGACAACGGCCTTCAGAAACAGCAACGGCCAGGGGCTGGCATTAAAAAACCGCGCCAGTGACCCCAGTAATGGCAGACGATTAACATCCATCGTAGCCGACCTTGCCATAAGGGTCCCCGGCCGCTGTAACAAAATCCGCAGCAGGGCGAAAAGCATGAAAACGGCCACCAACCACTGCCAGGCCTCCGGCAGGCCAGGGTGCGTCATGGTCATGCAGATTTTTCCGGCTGGTGGCGCTGTGCCTTGAGACGAAAACGACGTTTGCGTTGCACAACATTGACGATCACCAGCACGCTCACCAGTACCGCCAGGGTAATACCGATTGGCCCGACAGCGGCCGGCTCACCGATACGCAAGGGAAAGTCGATAGTATATGGCTCACCCCCTGAGGCAAACTCGGCCGTGATAATGTAGTTGCCTTCTTTATTAAAGACAAAACCCTGTCGATAGACATTGTCATCAATGGCCTGGATACCGAGGGTTTCTTCATCAGCGGAAAACCAGCTATCGTCACGCACCTTGAAGGTCACCTTGCCATCAAACGGTACGCCATTATCAATCCGCGAGGCATACAGGTTAACCCGACCCTGTTCGTTAGGTTTGGGAAAAGCCGGAAAGGCCATATAGGTGACAAAGAATTCACCGATCTGGGTCTCTACCTGCATGCTTGGCGGGGTATTCGAGTCGGCGCTCAGGCTGTAGGCAGGGCGACCCAGCACATGGTGTGCCTGAACGGTGAATGCACAGAACCAGAGTAAAACCATTACCGAAATAGTATGAGCCAACCTCACAAATCGTACTCCCTGATTAATATCGAGTTATTAACGCAAAAAACCAATTCAATAAGAACGTCTACGTGCCGCAACGCCATGCTTGGCGACAGTACCTTCACTGCGATTTACAATCCAGATCGGCAAACTCGGTTCAGGACACACTTCCACACACTGACCGCAACCGACACAACCTTCCCGGACGGCCGGTTTATAGATATTCGCAAATTCGAAGCCAATTGCCTCCTCACCCAACGGGCAAATCGCTACACAAGCGCCGCAGATGCCTTCACCCACCCAGGGGTAACAGGCGGCGCGGTCTATCTGGGCAATACCCATATCTATTTCGCGGATCGGTGTAATCGTTAGCGCATCGGTCGGGCAGACCTCCATGCACTTGTTACACAGGATGCAGGCCTTCTTCGCCGGGTCGATATAGGGTGTGTTCAAGCCATCAGCACCCTCGCGCTTCTCGAACTCTACACAACGTGGTGGACAGACCTCGCCACACAGGCCACAGCCGATACAGGCACGGTTAAACGCGTCGATGTCTGGTAAGGCACCCGGCAGGGGAATATGCCGGTGTGGATCGGCGTAGACTTTTGGTGCCAGCAAGCGCACCAGCCCGTAAGGCGTGGCGGCAGCAAAGATCAACGCTGCATAGGCACCGAACCGCTTCAGGAAGGCCCGCCGTCTCATGACTCCGCCTCAGCCTTTTCTGCGCGACGGTATGTTTGTCCCAGGTGCCCCGGTCCCTGATAGGGAATGTCTTTTATCGCGATCCTGAACTCAAGCGCATCGGTCGGACAGACCGCGATACAGGCCGTGCAGTTATTACACTCCTGGCCAAAACCATCCTGTAAGGGGTCAAGGCCAAACTCGCAGACCACGTTACACTTCTTGCAGTCATTACACTGACTGACCACACGCTGAATACGCAACAGGCGATAACGTCCGAGCAGGGAATAGAGGGCGCCACCGGCACAGACGTAGCGGCAAAAACCCCGGCGTGCCACCAGCAGGTCAAAGAGGATGGTGAGGATAAAGAATACCGCACCGACACCAAAACCACCCTGGGCGATTGCATAATACAGTTCACGACCGATGATCGCCGGCGGATAGATCGCTGCCGTGACAACACTGCCGAGTAACATCGATAAGACCAGGCCGACCGCCAGCACCAGGTACTTGGTGCGTTTATCAAACTCCTTATCACCGAGCGGCACACCGGCGCGGCGCAACCAGCCGGCCAGAGTATCGTTCAGTTCATATATAAAGGTGGCTGGACAAATCCAGCCACAAAAGACGCGACCCAGGACAGCGGTCACGACGAGAGGGACCAAGGCCGTTAATACGAATGGCCAGTATATAGAGAGTGAGGCACTGATCTGACTGAGCACTGCCAGCGGGTCACTGATCTGCAGACCAAACAGGTTTCCTGACCAGGTCGTACCCTTGATGACATCCAGGTCATGCTCGGCATCACTGACAAACGGCGCGGTCAGCCATTCCATGCTGTCATAGATCAGTTTTTCGTTCGGGTACAGCAGGTCATAGGCGTGGGCTGCCACATAGGTTTGATAGAGGTGGATAAACGGCAACAGCACCAGCATTAAAAATATACTGGTCAATACCAGCCAACGCAATTTGTTCAGGTGACGTAAAATAACGGGTTTGGCAATCATCTTTTACATACTCAGACTTTTTTATGGCGGTTATGATCTGGAATAATCCGTATGGCCTGTGGGATCTGGATACAGGAACGTTCACACAGGCCGCAACCGACACACTGTTCCAGTACATGCGGTTGTTCAAGACGACCAATACGGATCGCCACATCCGCCAGGGGGCAGGCGCGGTAACAAACCCCGCAGGTCTTGCCCTGCCATGACAGACACAGTGATTGATCCACGCGTGCCTTGCCCATGCTGACCTTTTCCAGGATTGGTTCGGCCTCGCGGGGAATCGATTCGATCGCCCCGGTTGGGCAAACATCACCACATTTCATACACAGGATACAGGCCTGCTCACGAGGCACGATGTACGGCGTATCGAGTGACTCGATACCATTTTCCGTGCCATGGTATTTAATACAGCGGTTCGGGCAGACCTCACCACACTTACCGCAGTGAATACACGTCGAGAGAAAATCATCCTCTGCCAGTGAACCCGGGGGACGAAGAAAACGGAAGCTCGGCCGATTCGCTGCCTGGACCTGTGGCCAGGCCTGAATCATCGCAGTACCGATCAGCGCCTGAATAAACGTTCTACGTTGCATGGCTTGCCCCTGCCAGCCCCTGACCCATGTCAGGGGCAAGCAGTTGGAGTGACGCCTTATACCTTTTCGATGCGACAGGCGAGCTTCTTGAAATCAACCTGTCCTGAAACGATATCCCAAACACGGCTCGATACACCGTTGACGAGCCACTTGTTCTTCTTCGGATCCGCACTGTCGGCCACCGACAGGTTCCAGGGACTGAACATATAACCCCGTGGCACACTGTTACGCGCCGGTTTGACCAGGCTCTTGACACCGACCTGCGCCTTCGCCTCATAAAAACCACGTCGTGTGACGAGGCGCACCTTGTCACCGTCCTTGATGCCGAGTTCCTTGGCATCTTCGACATGCATCTCGACATACATCTCCGGTACCAGACGACGCGTGGTCGGGCTGCGATTCGACTTGGCGGTGTGGAAGTGCTCGTACACCACGCCGAGACCGAGCCAGTACGGGTACTTGCCGGCCGGTACCTTGTCCCAGGTCTGGCCGCGTTCGGCCTCGTCCGGCAGGTCCGGGGTCAGACCCATGTCTCGCGCCTGCTTCAGCAACGGGATATTGTCGATGGTGTAGACGCCTTCCTTGTCACCGAATTCCATGAGCTTCTTCGTGATCTCCTCACGCTGTGAGTAGTCCTGCAGACACAGCTTCATGTGCACCTTGCCATCCTGGGTGCGGAAGTAACCATACGGCTTGTTCGCCCACTTGCCTTCCTGCAACATGTAACGGCGCTTGGTGCCACCCGCCTTGGCGGCCTCGTAGCTTGGTGCCGGCCACTGGATACCACGCAGGTCCCGCAGTTGCTGGTACGGCGTCTTGCCATCGATCTTCTCGACCTCGAGCAGGCCGGTTAGGTCGGTATCGGTACCCTCCGAGGCGGCACACACGGCACGGAAGATCTCCTGTGCATCATAGAAACCGTCCTCCTTGCGCTGCCAGGGGAAGATCTTGTCGGCATCCATCCCCAGCAGGTGGGCGATCTCCTTGCCCTTGTCGATCACCATGTCCATGTCCGGCAGGCAGCCCGGAGGGGCTTCGGCAGCCTTCTCGACCCGGTTAATGCGGCGCTCGGAGCTGATGTAGACACCATCGACCTCGCCCCAGGTGGCGGCCGGGAAGATCACGTCGGCATACAGGTTGTTCGGCGCATGCCGGTAGATCTCCTGCACGACATTGAAGGTCTTCATCATCGCCGGGCGTACCAGCTTGTGTTGATCCGGCAGGTCGATATGCGTGGCATAGACGAGGAACATGGCCTTCACATCACCTTTCAGGGCACGCTCCATCATGCCGACCGCGAAACCCGGGTTCTCAGAATTCATGGCCTTGATGAGGTTTTCTTCCGGCACATTCCAGTGGCGCGCCATGTGCTTGCGGTGGCTGGTGTTCTTTAGCGGCTGGTTGAACGGCAGACGGTCGGTCAGGCCACCGGTGAAACGTTCGCCCATAGCGTTCGGCTGGCCGGTCATGGAGAACGGTCCGCAACCCGGCTTGGCGAGATTACCGGTCAGGGTCAGCAGGTTAACGATAGAGATCACGTTGTGCTGGCCGTGGATATGCTGGTTATAACCAATACCCCACATGATGATGACACCACCATAACCCTCATCGGCCTGTTTGCCCTTACTGCGGGCAAGACGCTTGCGCGTCGCATCGGCGAACATACCGGCGACTCTGCGGATGAGCTCCGGTGAGACATCATGGTTCGGTCCGCCCATGCGGTCCTGTACCTGTTCAGGGCTGTAGTTATTTAGAACACCATCGGTGTATTCCTTCCAGCCTGTCGTGTGCGCCTTGAGGAAATCCCAGTCAATCACATCTTTATGGTCTTTCAGCAGCACATGGGCGATGGCATTGAGGAAACTGATATCACCGTTAAGGATCGGCACATGCACCGAGTTATCCTTATTGATATCTTCATAGCCTTTAGATGTGCCGGTATAGCGTGGGTCAACCACCACGGTCGGGATGTCAGCCTTTCGCTTGTGATCGGCAATACGCCAGAAGATGATCGGATGCGCCTCGCGGGCGTTGTGCCCGAAGTGCATAACCATGTCGGCCAGTTCGATATCCTCATAGGCCAGCGGCGGCGTATCTGAACCCAAGGTGGCGAAATAACCGGTTACCGCCGAGGTCATGCACATGCGTGCATTCGCCTCAATCGTATTGGAACCGAGTACGCCCTTCATGAACAGGTTCTCGAGGTACTGGCCTTCCATGGTGAGCTGACCGGAGCCGTACAGGGCGATCGAGTTACCGGTATATTTCTTGGCCAGGTGCGCGATCTTGTGCGCAGTCATATCAGAGGCCTCTTTGTACGGTACGCGGACAAAGTGCTCCTCATCGAAAGAACCCTTGGTCTTGCTGATGTACTCCATGTCACCATGGTTGGGTTTGTTCCACTCCGCCCAGACGTCCTTACGCACGTAGGCATCGCCTTCCATACGGTCAACATAAATCGGTTCGGCGGCGGTCAGGCCCTTGATGCACTGCAGGCCATAGTTGGTCGGGTGGTCCTTGTCAGGACGCATGGAGACGATCTTACCGTTTTCGGCCTGGATAATCGTGCCGCAGCCGACGCCACAGTATGGACACTGGGCAATCGCCGTCTTGCGCGAGGCAGTGGCCTTTTCCGGCGTTGCCGGGGCGGCCTCAAGTTCCGGGTTGGCACCGACCATGAGACTGGAACCGGCTACGGTACTGGTGATAAATGCGCTACCCTTAAGAAAGTCGCGGCGATTCATTTTGATGCGTTTCATTTCTGTATCTCCCTCAATTCTGGCTAGGTACGGTGCGCAAGTAGGCGATGATGTCGTCGATTTCACGCTCCGACAGGTCGGCCATCTTGCTGGGACCGGCACCGAAGAAACCGAGCATGCGTGTGTTTGAACGGCCTTCCTTGATGGTGGTGCGGATAAAGCCATCAGAGGCCTTGCTCAGGAAACCGGCCTTGCCGATCGCCGTGCCGGTACCCCCGGCGGAATAACCATCGCCATGGGTGCCATGGCAGGTCAGGCAGAGCTGATCAAACCAGAGCTTGCCGAGGCGTGGATCGCCCTGCGTAGCGGGTTGTGCATCAACCTCCGCAGAGCGATCGGTAAGTGTTGCATGATCACGCAGGTAGGCCACAATGGCCTCAATGTTTTCCTTACCCAGGTGTGAATACGGCGGCATACCGGTACCGACACGGCCATCACGGATGGTACTGAGCAGGAACTTGTTCGAGGCCACACTCAGGAACTCTTTATTCGTCAGTGAGGGGGCGATACCCGGCTTGCCAATCGCATCTGCCTGATGGCAGAAGATGCAATTCTGTTCATACAGACGTTGCCCCTCTGCTGCGAGCTGGGGGTCTATAACTGGCGGGCTCTCCACCCTGGCTGCCATAGGCTCGGCAGATTGCTTTTCCTCGGCTTGTTTTGCACTGTCAGCAGGTTTATCACAGGCCGTGATAAACAAGGATGCCGCCATCAGTGCACTGAGTGTGATTAACTTGGCCATCATATTTCCCTCTAACCTCAGTAACGTTACGGATATTTATTATTTTCTTACTAGCCAGTATGTTTATACGCCAACTGGTTCTGCTAGCCTTGATCCAGGTCAAGTTACAAAAATTTCAGGCAATTCCCTCTCCTTGGAAGAGGCATTGGCACGGGCCTAACCGACCACGTCCAGTACGCGACGGCGAAAGGCGACGCCTAAGTCGGCGGCAATGGCCTCGCAGGCCGAGATATCGACGCCCTCGAGGCCGTCAATGGCGGTCAGGGTCACCTCGGCGATGTGCCGCCGGGCGCAACAGGTGAAATCGAGCATGCCAGCAAAGGCATCGGGGTACTGTGGTCGGCAATGCTGTTCGTATAGCTCGGCATTGTGGGCATTCAGGGAAATTGACACGGCATCGATGACCCCACCCAGTTGCGGCGTAACATCCCGGCCATAGACGAGATTGGCCATGCCGTCGGTATTCAGGCGGAGCCTCGCACCCTGCTCATGCAGGCGAGCGGCGACCGCCAGTAGCGTATCCAGACGCTGGGTCGGCTCGCCCAATCCACAAAAGACGATCTCTTTATATGCTGCCGGGTCACCCACAGCGACGAGGATTTCCTCAACATCCGGCTCGTGGTGCAGGCGCAGGGAATAATCCTGCACGTCCCAGACCTTGTTGAACTTCGGACAAAACCGGCAACGCAGGCTACAGCGGTTGGTGATGTTCAGGTAGCGATTGCCATGCAGGGTATAGGCGACGACATCGGCGGTGTGTGTACTCTGAGTACTGTCAGACATAACCATATTATTTATTATTTGGCTTTCCCGAGTCGCTGCAGGATCCTGTCCGCGACACGAAAGGCGTTCGCATAAATGGTCCAGGTATAGGGTACGCTACCACCGGTGGGCATGAAGCTGCCATCGGTGACATAGAGGTTATCAGCGGAATGTACCTGGCAGTCTGCGTCCAGCACCGAGGTCTTCGGGTCATCGCCGAAGCGACAACCGCCGGCAACCAGGTTGGCCGGTGGCGCGCCGCTGACACCGGAACGGATGTTGTCCGCACCCATTTGCCGGAGGACCTGCTCGGCCTTTTCGGTCAGAAACCCGGCGACCTTCAAATCATGCTGGTGATAACCGATGCGTACCCGCGCCACCGGCGTGCCCCACTTGTCTTTGACCTTGGGGTCGAGGCTGACAAAACAGTCATCTGTCGGCAGCCAGTCGCAAAACACCTCGAATCGCAGGGTCTGTGCCCCGGTCATGGCCGATTTGAGTTTGTCCTGCAGGACCTTGCCCCACACCAGCTTGTCATCATCCCACTTCTGCGCACTGGCGCGAGACATAATGTTCGGGTGCCGCAAGAGAAAATCGATCGTGCCGCCCTTGGCGCGCCCGGCAAAGCGACTGTCATTAATAAAATACCAATCCTGCAGGCCACGGTTCACAAACGGCCCACGGGTCTTCATGCGTTCGGCGTCTTTTTTGTCCAGCTTGTCGTAAACAAAATCACCGCTGCCGGTACTGCCCGCCGAAAAGATCAGGTTCTTGCCTACCTGGCCATACTGATTGCCCAGGCCATCCGGATGCCTTGGCCCGGTCGAGAGCAATAACAGCCGCGAGGTCTCTATCGCATGACAGGCGACAACAAACAGGTCCGCCGTGACGTTTTGCCGGGCATTGTCTTTATCAAAATAATGGGCGGCGGTAACGCGTCCCTGCTGATCACTTTCCAGCTGATACACTTTCGAGTGCGGACGAATCTCGCAATGCCCCGTCGCCAGGGCACGATTCAGCAAGGCAGCGCGTGAACTGCCCTTGGCCCCCGAGGAACAACCATAGCTGCCACAAAAACCGGAATACTCACAACCACGCCGACCCTTGTCGGCATAGGGCAATACAGCGCGCGCAGTCGTCAGCGAGTGAAAATCTAATTCCTCACAGGCCTGGTCGATATTTTTAACAATCGGGTGTTCCCTTGTCGGTGGATAGGGAAAGTCTTGCGTCGAACGGGGTTCGGAAAATTTATGCTCGACCACGTGGCCGGAAATACCCACTTCCGTTTCTGCTTTTGTATAGTATGGTTCCAGATCGGCATAGCTGATCGGCCAGTCGGCGATATTGGCACCCTCGATCCCGCCAAAGGTCGAACGCAGGCGAAAGTCATCCGGCTTGAGGCGATAAAAAAAGCCACTCATGAAATTTGTGGCACCACCTACACAACTACCGTTCCAGAAATCCCAGCCCGATTCCGCGGTAGGCGTCGCGTCCCAACCCTCACGACCTCCATCTTCGATGACGTGTTGCTCGTCCTTCAACTTTGGTGTGTAGACACTGCGCCGACAACAGGCCAGTTCGTCTTTGTAGAAATCTTTTTCAGTAAACCACGGGCCTTTTTCCAGCACCAGTACCGAGTAACCCGCCTCTGACAAGGCCAATGCCACCGGACCACCCCCGGCGCCACTACCAACAATGCAAATGTCATAGTGCTTGTTCATAAGCGATAGTAGACCTTGCTGGCCGGTGGTTGCGGAAAACCCGGCTGATGTTCGAGCCAACGCCAACCGATGCCGTTCGTGTTGCCGCCATATGCAGGTGCGGTTAATAAGGCCTCGATGAGGTAGGTCAGCAGGGTCGATAACCAGTTCTCACCGGCACGGCTCTGCGCGACCTTACGCAAGACTGATTCCTTTGCCGCAGTATTCAGTTCAACAAACCTTAGCGAAAACTGTTCTTTGGCAAGCCCATTCAGCCACTTTACCCCGCTTTGAATAAAGTCTTTTTCTGACTGTTCAATATCATGATGATCAATGACATTTTTCAGGTATTGCGTGGCATTGATCTGTCTGGCCCCCGGGGCCTCGGCATTGGAAGGGAATAAGTGTTCCTGCACGGCAGCCAGGGTCAGCCAGGGTTCTTTTACTCGCCAGGCAGGTGTCTCGCCGGCAATGGCATCGACAGGGGCCGCGCTCACAAAGGGTAAGGCGGCCGTGCCGGCACAGGCGGCCAGGAAACGACGGCGCGCATTCAGGCGCTGCTGTTTGGCGAGTACCGATGCCGGTACCTGCTTGTCCCACTCGTCGAGTCGCTTACTCATGTGCGTTCAATGCAGTTTGTTTGTGGTCTTAGCCGTTTTTGTTTTCTGCCGCCAGCGTTCGATAAACGCCAGAAAACGTTGTGCCGAATACTCCCCGTTTTCCAATAACTCGGCCGTGTCTTTTGAGTACAGTACTGAACCATCACTCCTGGAAACATAAAAATGCGGATAACCAATCACCCTGGGGAAGGCGGAAAGAAACTCACGGTTCTCGTTCTCGTCACTGACGTTGACTTTTAAGACGACAAAGTTTTCGTAAAGTTTCGCTTTTACTGTTTTGTTGCCGGCAATGAACCGCTCCAGCTTGTTGCACCATGCACACCAGTTACCCCCCAGCTCAATCAGGATACGGCGCTGTGTAGCCTGGGCGTTGGCAATGGCCTCGCGACCATCAACAAAGGGATCACGATTCGGGTCGTAGATGCGACTGTATTCAGGCAGGCGCTCAACGTCGGCGGCTGCCGCGGTGGTAATAAAAAAGGCAATAATCAGGAGGAGGTGTTTCATAAGCCGCATGTGTTTTACATACACCCCGCAGGCCCGGATTAAATCTGTTGTCAGGCGGCGAGGCTTTCCAGTCCACCGATGTCGAGCAGGCGTATGTTTTTGTTATCAATATGCAGCATACCAATCTCCTGCAAGTGTGCAAGCTGGCGACTGACCGTCTCGAAGGCAAGACCAAGATAGTTACCAATATCCTGGCGTGTCATGGGCAGGCGTAGTTGATCACCATCAAAGCCACGCTTGAGCAGGCGTTCGCGAAGGTTCAACAAAAACCGGGCCAGACGTTGCTCGGCCGAGGTGCTGCCAATCATCATGAGCATACTCTGGTCACGGCGGATCTCCCGGCTCATGATACAGGCCAGGTCATGTTGCAGACTGGGCAGCTGCCGTTGAAGTTGCTCGAGTGCATCGAATGGTAGTTCACAGAACTCGGTCTTTTCCAGGGCGACGGCATTACAACTATGGGTACTGGAATCGATGGCATCCAGACCGAGTACCTCACCGGTCAGGTGGAAACCCGTGATCTGCTCCTTGCCGTCAAGTGTTATACCATAGGATTTAACGGCCCCGTGTTGGATCGCATAAAGCGAAGTAAACTTGTCGCCACTACGATAGAGATATTCACCCTTCTTTAAGGGTGTACGACGTTTCACGAGGTGGTCCATCAGGCTTAGCGCCTCGCCATCCAGCGACACGGGCAGACACAGGCGGCGCACACCACAATCCTCACAGGCCGGCCTGACGTGAAAAACATTGTCGGTGTTAGTTGGCTTACTCATGCGTTTCCTGAATCTATGGCTTTTTCTTGTTTAAACACTATTGTGACTAAACACATTATATAAGTATAGCGTCTAATTGGCTGAATAACCTGTGTTATCAGGGGATATTCACCTGACCGCCTCTGTCGTAGTGTTTCCCTCTGCGATATACTCAGACAACTATTCACTGCCACAAGGCAGACGCCGCATGCCCGAGCTTATCGACAGCTTTAACCGACCCATCGAATACCTGCGTCTTTCTGTCACAGACCGTTGCGACCTGCGCTGTAATTACTGCATGCCCAGGGACTTTCATGACTTTGAGGATCAGGAACATATCCTCAGCTTCGAGGAAATTGAACGGGTAGTTGGCATATTTGGCACCCTCGGGGTGAAACGCGTCCGCCTCACCGGTGGTGAACCACTGGTGCGCAAGGGCCTGCCCGAGCTTGCCGCGAGGCTTTCGGCACTGCCCGGCATCGAGGACCTTTCCCTCTCCACCAATGCCGTACGCCTTGCCAAACACGCCGAGGCGCTGGCGCAGGCCGGGATTTCACGGATTAATGTCAGCCTCGATTCCCTGCGTCCCGAGCGTTTTAAAGAAATCACGAGCGGCAAGCTGGAGAAGGTCATTGATGGCCTGATGGCGGCAAAACAGGCGGGATTTCAACCGATTAAGCTAAATATGGTCGCCATGCGCGGCGTCAATGACGACGAATTCGAGGACATGGTCGATTTCTGCCTCGAACACAATTTCACCCTGCGCTTCATCGAGACCATGCCAATGGGCGACACCGGCCGTGGCGCAACGGATTATTACCTCAGCCTGCAAACCGTGAAACAACAACTGTCCGAACGCTATGAGCTGGTGCCCGGCGTTATGGCCGGCGGCGGCCCGGCCAAATATATGCAGGTGGCCGACACCGACCTGCGCATCGGCTTTATCACGCCGATCTCCCAGCACTTTTGTGAGACCTGCAACCGCGTGCGCCTGTCCGCCGACGGCACCCTTTATTTGTGCCTGGGCCAGGATGACAAACTCGAACTGCGTCCACTGCTGCGCCGGGGGGTTAGTGATGATGGCCTGCGCGAGGCCATTCTCGGCGCCATCGCCCGCAAACCCGAAAAGCATGAATTCCGCGAAAAACCCTCACAACAAGTTAGAATTATGTCCATGACCGGGGGCTAAAAGCCTTGCTTGATCGGGGTAATATTAGACAAATCTAATATACTAGCTATAATAGCCGCCCGCTTAACTAACAAACCCCGCACGGGAGCCCAGATATGAACCTCGATCGCGTCGAATCCGGCAAAAATGTCCCTGAAGAAATTAACGTCATCATTGAGATCCCTTCTCACAGTGACCCGGTCAAATACGAGGTCGATAAGACCACCGGCGCCATGTTCGTTGATCGCTTCATGAACACGGCCATGCACTACCCCTGCAACTATGGCTACGTACCCCACACCCTGTCTGAGGACGGCGACCCGGTGGATGTACTCGTCGTCACGCCGGTGCCCTTGATCAGCGGTTCGGTTATCCAGTGTCGCCCGGTCGGCATGCTCGCCATGACCGATGAGTCCGGCCCGGATGCAAAGATCCTTGCCGTGCCGATCGACAAGCTGTGCGTGTCCTACCGCAAGGTAAAAGGCTGCGACGATGTGCAGCCAATGCTACTGGCCCAGATCGCACACTTCTTTGAGCACTACAAAGACCTGGAAGCCAATAAGTGGGTGAAGGTAGAAGGCTGGACCGGTCCGGACGAGGCCAAGGCCGAGATCATCGCCTCTATTGAACGTTACAACACCGCGCCGGAAAAGCCTTGCTTCTAAAGCCAACGTCTATTCCAAAATAAAAAGGGGAGCTGCTAACAGCCCCCCTTTTTATTTGCCTGTACTCTAAATGTATATAGATTAATAGACAGGATTTAACGGGACGCTATCCGTGCCCCTTTTTCAATCTTGTGAATCCTGTCCAATTGTTTTTTCTAATGTTCCGGCGTGGTAAAGGCGTCCGCCGAGATGTCCTGCATGGATGCACCGGCCAGAAAGGCCTTCTTGCGCGTCTGTTGCACCATCTCCGGGGCACCACACAGGAATACCCGCCAGCCTTTCAGGTCTGGGTGTTCACCCAGGGCGATATCGGCGGCACGTCCCGCCTGCAGGCCCTCGGCCGGCTCATCGCCGCTGACACAGGCGTGGTAGTACACATTATTATGTTGCTGTGCCATCGCTAACAGGCTTTCATGCAAGTAGAGTTCGTCGTGCGTGCGCACACCATGATACAGGTGAATCGGACCGCGATGTCCCTGATGCAGAGCGTCACGCAATATACCGACCAACGGCGCCAGCCCGGTACCGGTGCCGACCATGATGAGGGGGCGCTCCGGTTCGCCATCGGTATAAAGGCAATGCCCGTTTGGTCCCTCTATCTCGATATGCATACCGACTGAAAAATGATCAATGAGCCAGTGACTCATTTGGCCATCGGGCATGCGCCGTACGTGTAGTTCCAGAAATTCATCTTCATTGGGCAGACTCGCCAGTGAATAACTGCGCACCCAACCGGCCTCGTTTTTCAGATTTAAAAACTGACCGGCGTGATAATAGATGGGCACCGCGGCCTCAAGCCGGAAGCGCCAGACTGTAGGCGATAGTTGTTCTTTCTCAACCAGTCGCGCTGAGACATAGACATCCTCATCATCGGGCAGGGCCACTTCGACATCCTGCTCCGGCACGCACTGGCAGGCAAGAAAATACTTCAGGTTCTTCAGGGCCGGCTTCAGGTCCTTTTGCGAACGCTCGCTCACCTCGCCCTTCAGACAATGCAACATGCAGGTATGACAGGCTCCCGCACAGCAGGAATACGGCACCTCAATACCATTGCGTCGCAAGGTATCAAGGACCGTTTCATCGGGCTGACAGGGATAGGCCTTACCCTGATAGATAATCTCAGGCAAAATTCTAAAGAACTCTTAACTTAGCGGTTGAGGACGTCATCCTTGGTGCTGCCGGCAATCGCCATGACTTCACCAATCAGATCAGCGGGTACATTCAGTTCTTCGAGAGTGGCCTGCAGGTGACCGGCGACGGCATTGAAGTGGTCTTCATTCAGGCCCTTGGCCACGAGCGGCGCGTGGGCCTTGCGCATGTCTGCACCGGTGTAGTTATTCGGTCCGCCAAAGGCCATGGTCAGAAAGGCCTTTTGCTTGGCGTGCTGGGCTTCCATATCGGTGGTTTCAAAAAAATGGCTAATGCTGTCATCGGCCAACACCTTGCGGTAAAAAATATCCACGGCGGCGTTAACGGCGGCATCACCACCGATCTTCTCGAATAATGTACTCATAGTTACTGTTCCTGTCTCTTCATTGAAAAATGCAATTTATCTAAATATGTATATTGAATACATATTTAATTCGTATAAGCTTAGAGCATCTAGATAAAAGTGCAAGTTACCCTGACAAGACTATGCAATTAACACTTCATACCGACTACGCCTTACGTGTGCTCATGTACCTGGCTGCCCATCCCGGGCAACAGGTGACCGTCGCTGAACTCGCCGGGTTTTACGATGTTTCCCGCCACCACCTGGTCAAGGTGGTGCAAGGACTGGTTGAACACGGCTTTGTCCGGACAACGCGTGGTAAGCACGGCGGTATGAAGCTTGCCCACAATGCGGAGAGGGTTTCTATCGGCAAGGTCATCCGCCTGCTGGAAAATCACTTTGATATCGTCGCCTGTTTCAGCGCAGGTGCCGATGCCTGCCCCCTTGATAGCGCCTGCCGCCTGAAGGGCCTGCTCTCCCGTGCGACCGAGGAATTTCTGCAAAAACTCGATAGTGTTAGCCTCGCCGATATAACCAAACCAAAACTGCGGCAACAAATTGTCGAACTCCAATAGACCTGACAGACCCGATTAAAAACTTTTATTTCCGCTTTTCAGGCACCGGCCTATACTTAGAGTGCGGAGTGTTTTCCTGTAGGCCGCTTCGCATACCTCATAATTCTATTTCGCCGTCTGCCTTTACGACGAACCACGACCGTTCACCGGGAGGTACACCATGGCCATTGCCATTACACTTGAACGATATCTTCAGAATCAGGATATTGCCTTTGATGTCCTGCATCACAACAAGTCCCATAGCAGTCTTGAGACAGCCTCGAGCGCGCATATCTCGGGCGATTATGTCGCCAAGACCGTGATCCTCGAGGATGACGCCGGCTATGTCATGGTCGTCGTACCGGCTTCACACCAATTGGACATGGCCCGTGTACATGAACAAATGTCCCGGCCCCTGACACTGGCAACTGAAAATGAACTGCCGCGACTGTTCAGTGACTGCGAGTTGGGCGCGATCCCCCCGATCGGTGATGCCTATGGAATAGAGACCCTCGTCGATGACAGCCTTGCCGAGCAACCCGATATTTACTTTGAGGGTGGCGATCATGAGGTTCTCGTCCACGTCGACGCGGAAAACTTTGGTTACCTGACCAGTGACGCCCTGCACGGACGATTCAGTCACCATCTATAGACGTATAAAGAGAACCAAGGGCAAACGGGACATAGGCCCATAACTTTGGTGTACAATTTCCGCGATCACAGATTGCGATATGGAAGCCTGTTACACCATGAGAACTTTTCTACCTGATGAACACCGTGATAGCCGGCAACTGGCCTACTGGCTACTCATCGTTGCCGCCCTGATCTTTGCCATGGTCGTCCTCGGTGGTGTTACACGCCTGACCCATTCCGGACTATCGATGGTGGAGTGGGAACCCATCATGGGCGCGGTGCCGCCGCTTAGTGAGCAGGCCTGGGAAGAGACCCTGCAAAAATACCGCAGTTCGCCTGAGTACCAGAAGATCAACAAGGGCATGTCGATCAGTGAATTCAAATCTATCTTCTGGTTTGAATATTCTCATCGCTTGCTTGGCCGAGCCATCGGCCTGGCCTTCCTGCTGCCGTTTCTATACTTCCTCGCCCGCGGCAAGATCCGGCGACGGCAGGTACCAACCTTTATTACACTGTTCATCCTCGGTGGCCTGCAGGGCCTGCTTGGCTGGTACATGGTCAAGAGCGGACTCGTCGATATACCGCAGGTAAGCCAGTACCGCCTCACCGCCCACCTGATCGCGGCGATCACGATCTATGTTGTCATCCTCAGGGTGGCCATGGGCCTGCTGCGTAGCAGTACTATCGAGGTCCGTGACCGAAGCCTGCGCGGCCTCAAACGCCATGGCCAGTTCACCACTGCCATCATCCTGCTTATGATCATCTCCGGTGGCTTTGTTGCCGGCACCAAGGCTGGTTTTGTCTTTAACAGCTTTCCACTCATGGATGGCCAGTGGTTGCCGCCGGGTGGCCTGGCCCTGCAGCCATGGTGGCTGAACCTGTTTGAGAACCTTGCCACCGTGCAATTCACGCACCGCCTGCTCGCCATGCTTGTAGCCATTACTGTATTTAGTTATGCCCTGCGTGGCTGGCGAAGCAAGGCCATTAGTGACACGACCTGCTTCACCTTCACTCTATTGTTCATGATGCTGTTGATCCAACTGGGTCTGGGGATCAGTACGCTCGTCTATGTGGTGCCGGTTGCACTCGGTGCAGCACACCAGGCGGGTGCATTGCTACTGTTAACGATCGCGGTGATTTTAAATCACCGGCTGCGAGCGCATTAAATATAGTTTTTTCTTTTCTTGTTTTAAGTTTTTAAACGTATCTAAAAAAAGAAGCCCCAGGGTTAACCCCTGAGGCTTCAGGGCATGCGCTAGTCCAGATTCACTACAAAGATACAATCAAAACTGATCTGCCCCAATGTATTCAGTTCGGCAAGGTTCACCAGGCCTGACAGACGTACACTGCCCTGCGCACTCCTGAAACGACGTGAACCGGATATGACGTCATTACCGCCACTTGGCTCGGCCCCGGTGATATGGGTAAAGTTACTGGCACCATGCAGGATTGGTTGCACCGTGGTCAGACCACGACTAACCAGTTGTGAGCCCCCTGTGAAATTAAAAAAACTCGTAGCAACCAGTTGTATAGAACCGCCATTATCGACGATGTCTGACAGACAGTCTGTGGCCGTACCAATCTGCAGGCCATTCGATAAGTCAAACAACTCTACATCAAAACAGGTCGCCGCCGTGGTGCCACTGCCCGCAATGGCAGGGACTTCTGCATCATAGGCGATACCGGTGCCTTTCAGGTTCAAGGTGAGTACCTTACCCCCACCACTCGCCCGTCTGTTATCAGGCCCCGCACTGGCTGTCGCACTGGCTGCTATCAGTGCCAGCAGTGCAACGCAGAGGGTAAACAGACCCGTGAATGATGTACCGTATCTTCCATTATAATTAATCATATCTTCTCTCCATGGTGATTGATCGTGAATACAACTCCTATATGTATTTTCTGTTGCCTTAACGATTGCAATGTCTTGCTGTGGTCAGTTCGA
Source organism: Sulfuriflexus mobilis (assembly GCF_003967195.1). Classification (NCBI taxonomy): domain Bacteria; kingdom Pseudomonadati; phylum Pseudomonadota; class Gammaproteobacteria; order Chromatiales; family Granulosicoccaceae; genus Sulfuriflexus; species Sulfuriflexus mobilis. The sequence continues at coordinate 2,943,634 of NZ_AP018725.1, forward strand.
CTTGCCCGGCAACTTTACCAAAGTTGTCCTTGCGAGTTGAATGATTTATTTGAATAGTTGCAAACTTTCAATAACTTACCTATATTTAAAAACATGACGAAGCGCCTGAAATGGCCCATTGAGGCTAGCCGTGGGGATGCCATAAGCGGCTATCGCTGGCAGCAGGCAGATTCCAACTTGTGCCTCGATTTTCATGGCAATCCACTGGCCGCCCGCCTGGTGGTGTTTTCGGATGGCAACCATCACATGGCCCTGGAGGCCTGTTGTCAGGCCTTCAGACAGAGCAACCCCGACGTGCAGGATATCTTTTACGCCACAACCCCACCCCAGGTGATCTTACAATCTGTATTACAAGGTGGCGTGTTGCTGGGCAATCTGCAATTAACTATTCAGCCGCATGTCTTTATCAGCCCCGCGAATATTCTCGACAAACTGCTCGACAACGGCCTGATGACATCCCACCGGCCTTTCGCCAGCAGCCGTGGCAATGTGTTACTGGTAAAAAAGGGCAATCCGAAAAACATTCATGGTATTGCCGATTTATTACGCGAGGATGTACGCCTGACCCTGTCTAATCCACTAACGGAAGGCGCAAGTTACTCTGTGTATAAACAGACCCTGCTGGACGTCGCAGGGGAACAGGGCGCGGATGTCGCAGCGGTGGCCCGGTTAATTGATAAGGATTCCAGGAAAATCGTATTTGGCGAATCCATTCATCACCGCGAGGTCCCGCAGACCCTATTCTCGGGCCGCGCCGATGTGGCAATGGTCTATTACCACCTGGCCTTACGCTATACACGCATCTTTCCGGATGATTTTGAATTGATCGAACTCGAATCAAAGGCAAACGTCTACTCGGATTATCACATTGGCGCCCTCCATGATGGGGGTGAGTGGGGACAAAATTTTATTGAATTTATGCTGAGTGACACCGCCGCAGGTCTTTACCAACAACATGGTTTGTCACAGCCTTAACAAAAAATGCCGCCCACAGGCGGCATTTCTTGATCAACCTACATCGTTGACGGCCCTGTATTATTTGAACTTGATAAACATGGCTGAAGTCCAAACCTTGCCATCATCAATTTGGCGACCGGCCAGATACACAGGACGATGGCCATGTGGCCCATTTTTGGCATCAACCTTGAAAGAACCCGATACTTCACGCGGCATGGCTTGATCACTCAAGCGTTCCATTGCCAGGAATAGTTCGGTACCCCCCAACTCTTTACGCAAGGCACCACCTTCCAGTAATTCCTGACCAGTCATTTCCCACTCAAAGGTCGGGCAATGTACAAAAGGATTACCATCTAAAGGGTTACCGACTTTAACGTAACCGTCTATCGTGCCCTTGACCTTGATACGGCAGTTCTCAAGATTGCTGATATCAATATCAATGGCATCAGCATCACCGTAGGTATCTGTGCGGAAACGGATCTGGGTAGCACTAATGCGTCCACAGGTTTCTTCATCATGTTCAAAGCCATGCGAGTTGAAGCTGTTGATTATGCCATTAGTGATCGTAATTGTGCCTTTCCAATCCGCCCAGCGATAGCGGTCTTTAATCCGGGCACCACCCCAACGAATGCGGATGCGGCGATCAGAATAGCCGGCTTCTTTTTGTAAATTCCGTGCCCAGATAATACCGGTATGATCATAGGCGACGATTTCATCCCAGCCTTCATCGCCAAGGAAACGATAATTAATTTCAGCGGCACCTTTATGTTCAAACTCATCACCCTGAATATTATCGCCGCAGTGGGTTAAACCCACCAGACGCTCGCCCGTGGTTGCCCAGGTATGGCGTGCGCGCACGGCCTCACCAACTGTCTTACGGTCCAGTTTGTCGGCAATGATCCCGGTAACGCCGCCCTTGGTACCAAATACGGCCGTACCCGGTACACCACCACCACAGCGGCCACGGTGTTCATCACCATTGGCGGAGGCTCCCAGTTTATAACCGCGTCGCATCACATCTTCATACAACCAGGGGAAGTGCCCCCAGGCCGACTCAATTTCCACCAGGCGTTCCAGTACCGGGTGATGCCAGTCCATAATACAGCGACGACCACCAACGTGTGGCATTAACAGGTGGCCTTCCGGGTCATCTATATAGGTAGCCCAGAGTTCTTCCAGCGGCCAGGCACCGGGCATAATGGTATCGCCGACCATATCCTCATTCCATTCGAACGAACGTGCTACGTTACCGTCTTTATCAAAAGGAAATTGCGGCGTCTCATCGCGCAGGAATACCACGTTGTGGTCACCACCGGCACAGGAGTTGCCACACCACTCTGTTCCCGGATAACAAACAAATTCACCGTCTTTATTTAAATCATTAATCAGGTCAACGGCCTTTTCCCAACGATCCTTGGTGATCTGGAAGTCATTTGCGGTGTAACCGAGAATATCCAGACCGGCGATATCACGACCATAGGTTAGATTATACGTCGTGTTATTCGTACCGACCGTGTCATCGGAGTGTACATGCAGGTCACCATAGTAACTACGAGGATAAGCAAACTTGCTGTCTATTGTGATATAAAAGTTACTGGCATCCACACGCGGGTGATTAACCAGTGTCGCTGTAATTTCCAGCTCACCATCGACATTCGTCGGCAGGTCAGTGACATTCACCACCGCCCAGCCGTCACTGTTCAGGTTTAAGGTTTTGTCATAAACCTGCTTGCCGTTTAATGTCGCGATCACTTCTACCGGCTCATTATTCAAATTCCAGCAGGTATTACCCCAGTTATCTTCTGCGCGTATTTTCAGAGGAACCTTTTCACCTTTTTTAACTAGCCTGGAACCCGCCATAACCATTTTGGAAGGTGCACCTGGCACAATATCAAAGGTGATATCACCGGGGATATCGCAAAAACGTGATGTGCCAAGGGGATCTATATAACAACGGAAGCGGAAACCTTCTTCGACAAAGGTTTGAATACGTGTGCCCGGGCCACCAAAACGACGATCACCCAAACGAATAATGATGTGGTCACCTGGCTTCACATAACCATCAACCGTATCGACAATCACCGCTTTCTGGAACGGGCGTTCATGACCCTTTTGATCAAAGCGAACTTTTAAAGACTGTACCGTTGCTGGTGATTGACCTTCTGCGAGTGGCCCGGCCTGATATTCTGCAGATACATAGTTTGCATCACTCGGTACGGTGGTCTGAAATAATGCCCAATCAGAATAAAACTTGAACGTGGCCTTCAGCCAGGCACCATCAGCGATACCCGATGCGCCCACCTCATAATCCAGTACAATTTCCTGCCAGCTGCCCGCCTCAAGCTGGTCGATATGACAGGTGACCTTACCCAGGAAGTCCATGTCTTTGGTTTTTCCATACAGACCAATCGGGGCAGTATAGTCACCGAGTTTTTTCTTTAATTCTGCATCAGACATCTTTTTCATAAATCCACCTCAGTTCTTAAATTATTTCTGCATTGCTGTTGTTCGTCTGTCTGTGAATAACATTAAGAGCTTATGGAGGCAGCCATCATCGGCTGCCTCCCGTTACGCTCTTGTTATTTGGCGCCTAGAATGGCCACGGCACAGAAGCATCCCATACTGGCAGTCCAAGGAAGGCATACCATGGCGCCATAATGAGAAGGCCATAGGCAATGGCTATCAAAATACAAACCCAGCCCGCCTTCGCATAATCTGTGACACTAAACTCATCTGAGCCATAGGCAATCACTGCCGCCGTGATTTGCGTCGGCAACAAATAGGCAAAGGTATCGGTATCACATACCAGCAGAGTAAATGCGACTGGATGCAAATCCAAAGCAGGTGCCATGGCGAAGACAATCGGTGCCAGCATCGCAATTGCCGCCACATTGGAAAGCATGCCAATACGGATGATATGTGTACCTACCATCATAATGAGAATGATCATCCACCAGGAATGGCCGGCCACCAGGCCATGAATGCCGTCGGCTAAAAACTGTGCCAAACCGGATTTTGACATCGCCGCCGTCATGGTGATTGCGCCACCCAATAACAGGAAGGTACCCCAAATGGTTTTAGCCTGAACCTGGTTCCAGGTGTACGGAAATAATCCTGGGGTAAACAGAACGAGAATACCAATCAGGCCAATTACGCCGAGTTGGAACTTATGCAGCTCGTATATCGGACTACCCTTACCCATCATGAACAACAGCGCAATCAAAACAAACACTGAAACCAGCATCCACTCCGCAGTAGACATTTTACCCAGTGCCTTATGCTCTTCCTGAATCTTGGCATGACCACCGGCAATTTTGATTCCGCCGGTTTTAAAGTGATAACGCACCCACCACTGGGTCAGGACAAACATTCCGAGATAAGGGAATTGCAATAACATCCAGTCCAGATAACCCAGACCCTCAAAACCGTTATTGGAAAAAATCCCTATCATAATCAGGTTAGGCAGATGTGCTGTGAGGATAAACACACCACAGATCATGGTGCCATAAACGAGAGACTGAATAATGATCGCCTTCTTGGCTTCATTCTCTTCAGGTGTATCGCCTAATAGATTGGTAATTCCCTTAACCACCGGTAACAGAGTTGCCGCACGGGCATTTGCAGCCGGGATTAAGAAGGCGAGGATGATGTTTACAAAAAACATGCCCCAGATAACGCGGCCGACGTTGGATGCCTTGATTTTATCCAGGATGCCTAGTGCTATGCGCCGATCCAGTTTGAGTAACTGCATCACAGCACCGATCAGAAATGCAAATAGACACAACCAGACGACATGTTTGGTAAAGCCGGAAAATACAATTTCCATGGGCGGGACAATCTTGCCCTTTTTCTCAATCCAGGGGATACCATGCGTGAGGATCAACAAGGTAGGGACGGATATACCTGTTATACCAACCGGTAATGCCTCCGATACCCACATGATGCTGGCCCAGACAACCACGGCCAGGACCGCCATGCCACTGGCACTCAGGCCTTCAGGTCTTGGGAATACCCATAATATAAGCGCAAACAATATCCACGCCGCCAGGAACCCGCTTATCACTCGCGTCGGATTTCTCCCACTGGCCTCAATATTACCGACCAAATATTGAATAAAGCTGCCTTGCGCTACAGATGTATTCATAAATCCCTCCGATTCTACGTATGTGTGCAGGCGATAGCGTTGTTATTTCCTGCCTGTGCTGCTAGATATATTATAGTTATGGCTACTTCCCAATATGGCGCGCTTGTTTGCATAAATCTGTCAGCTGGCTGACAACCTGAATATTAGCGTTTAACTAAATAAGAATATTAATAATATAATTTTAGGCATTTTTTATGGGCAATACACTCAACTGGTTTACTCAAACCTCCGACTACCTCAATAAACTATCCTTGTCGGATCGTGATGACCTGCTGGCCATTGCTGATCAACAATATTTTTCAAAATCTGAATTTATTTTTCGTGCGGGCACGGCTTCGGAGTATGTTTACATACTTAAAACCGGTCAGGTCAAAATTTATGAGCTATCGGCACAGGCTAAAGAAGTCATCTTGTGGTTTTGTTTTCCCGGTGAGGTCTTTGGTTTGTCCGAAATCACGCGCGGCGCAAGGCGGGCTGTCTACGCACAGGCCAGTACGCCTTCCGAAGTTTATTTGATTAAACGTGTTGCTTTTAATACATTTCTGACACAACACCCCGCTGCCTCCATGTCTATTATCGACTTGCTTTCCTGTCGCCTGCGAGGCCTGTCTGAAATGTTGTCCAATCTAACCTCGGACGACGTCACTTCACGTATTATCAAATTACTCATTCGCATGAGTATGCTCTACGGTGCACAAAAGCAAGACATGCTTTGCTTAAACATGCATATTACGCATCAGGAGATTGCTGACATGATCGGTGCGTCCCGCCAAACGGTTAGCAGCATTATCGGACGTCTTAAACGGGAGGGGCTATTGTTTATGGATCATCATACTATTCATATTGACAAGGCCAGCCTCTCTGATAATTTTAAATACATCCAGCCCTGAACCATCGCAATCACTATTACCCTGGAGATTTATGGAAACTATTCTAGCCATTATTATTCTGCTTGATGCCTATGCCATTATCTTTTATCGCCTGATGGTCAAGCATTATTATGAAAAAGAAAATAATACAAAGGAAAGTAACTTTGGGGCTATTTTCAGCTTGCCTCCACATAGCAAGTTATCAGACAAAGGTAAGCACTACTCAAAGCGTTACTGGCTTGCGATCGGCGTATTGGCGATCTGTATTGCCCTGCTGATCCCGGGCCGCGACTTCAGTGCATTGACGAATAGTTTTAATTCCGCAGCTTCATAAACCGCGGCAACGCCAGCAAATAGGCCTACAGGGATTAAAACCAATACTGCGGATAACGGCGATGCGGTGACAGGTTATTGATCAAAATAGCGACTAGCAGCATCAACGTGGCACCCAGGGCAATCGGCGTTAACACATACCAATAGCCCAGCGCGTGAATCGTATCACCACCAATCACGGCGATCATGGCAGTCGCCCCGCCCGGCGGGTGTACGGTGCGCGTCAGGTGCATCAACGCCAGTGACAGGGAGACGGCCACTGCCGCGCCAATGGCCGGGTAGTCACTAAAGACTGTCGCACAACCCACGCCGATAAGGGCCGAGATAACATGCCCACCCACCAGGTTACGTGGCTGTGCATAGGGGCTGGTCGGTATGCCATATAACAACACGGCACTGGCACCGAACGAACCCACCAGAAACAGCGAATCCTCAAGGCGTAGGTCCTGCTGGTGGCCAATCAGGTATACCGCCAGGATGCCGATAAAACTCCCTAGCAGTGACCAGAAAATTTCATGCCAGGGCGCGCGGGCCGGACAGCGCTTACCGCCACGCATCTTATTTATGTAGTCCCGAAAAAGCATTGGCAACGTCTTTACTTATCTAGTACACACCCGGATAGTACTGTATGCGGTCTGGCCGATGGAAACACTCAGGTAATTAACACCCTCTTCCCTGATGCGCATTATCATAGCGCAAAAAACCCTTCCAGCCCTGTATTATAGATAAGCATGCTGCGCCTGCTCGAAAAAGGCGGCCAAGTACTCATGCTTCAGCCATAAAGCCAGTGCCATAACTGAAACAGCAATAGTGACAGGGTAAACACCACACCCAGTACGGCCACCGCCATCGGGTAGACCCGCACACCCTCGATAGCAGGTTCACGCCGCTTGATCACGATCAGGGAAAGATTAATGAGACTGAAGACCAGCAGGGTGATAAAACTCGTGATCTGCGCCAGGGTAAGCAGGGGTAACCACATCGCCATGCCCCAGATAAGCAGGCTTATGATCGCCGTCGCCAGCAACGGTGTCCGTGTGCGCGGATGAACCCGGCCCAGTGCCGCCGGCAACCAGCCCTGACGCGCAGAACCATAGAGGATGCGTGAGGCCATGATGATTTGCACTAGCACGCCATTGACTACAGCCACCACGCCGACCAAGCTAATAAACCATGCCGGTTCACCCGTCTGCCGCTGGTAGACTGCCGCCAACGGGGCCTGGCTAGCGGCCAGTTCGACCACGGGTATACTTAATACGACGACCAGTGCCACCGTTGCATACAGTATCGTCGTCACGACCAGGGCAATGATGATCGCCCTGGGCAGGTTTTTTCGCGGTTCCTTCACTTCCTCGACCACGTTTACCATATCTTCAAAACCAACAAAGGCATAAAAGGCCACAAAGGAACCCAACAGGATTGCCTGCCACACCCCGCCATCCATCCCCGGCCACAGGTCCTTGCTGTGTGCGGGTAAGTCGGTAAAATGTTCTCTGGCGACCCACAGAACGATCAACAGGCCGGCGATCTCCAGCAGCGTCAAGGCCGCAGCTAACCCGACCGACTCGCGTACACCCCATGCGGCAATCGCCCCCAGTAACAGCACCATAGCGCCAATAACGATCTCGGCAGGGATGTCCACAAATAACTGCAAATACCCGACGACACCACTTACCAACGTTGCACTCGATACCACGCCGATACTAATGATCAACAAACCGACAAACAGGGACAGATATTTGTGCCGAAAGGCAGCCTGTATGTAAACGGCCTCACCGGCACTGCGCGGGTAACGTGCCACCAATTCTGCGTAGGCAAAGGCGGTAAAGCTCACCAGCAGGGCTGCCACCAGAAAAGACAGGGGCGTGAAGTAACCGGCCAGACCGGCGACCTCGCCCACCAGCACATAGATACCGGCGCCAATTATCGTACCGAGACCATACAGAGTAATAAGCGGTAAGGAGAGACTGCGCCGGAGTTCGCCCTGTTCATTCATTGTTCAAGTATGCCGTACTTACAGTGAGAATTCCTCTGCCGACCCGTCAGTAACCCCATAACACATGCAGGTTGAGTTTTATGTTGTCATCCAGCTCACAGACTTCCTTGATGGCGTATTCCTTGAGGCTGCAATCCCGTCGCAAGGGGTTGGCAAACATGCCGCCGCGTGGGCTGATAAAACTGCTCGCCTGAGGTTGCATACTACCTTTCTGGTTTCGTTTCGTGATCACGGCCATCTCACCGTTTATCAGTTTGACAAACGTGCCCGGCGGATAAATTCCCAGTTGTTTAATGAGTAACAGGGAGAGTTTTTCATCAAACTCCCCCCCTGCCTGCAACAGAAACTTGCGCAGCGCAGCAGTCGCCATCATTGACTTACGATAGGAACGCGATGACACCATCGCCGTGTAGCGGTCCATCACGGCCAGCAGGTTAGCCTCTTCGATGATCAGGGGTGCCTTCAGGCCCAGGGGGTAACCTTCACCATTGATACGTTCATGGTGTTGTAACACCACATCGAGCCAGAGCTGATCATCGACACCGGCCGCCTTGAGTAGACGCACGCTCTCGGACGGGTGGGCGTGAATCTTCAATTTCTGTTCAGGACTAAGCGGTGCCTTTTGTTCATACAGCTGGTTTTGTAATTCCAGGATCGCAATATTCGCCGTCAGGGCCGCCGACATGACCGACAAGCGCCTCTCCAGTGGCAGGTCGAGCTGCGCGCCAACCAGCTCACAAAGGATGCCCCGGTGTAGCGGGTGGTAGGTGGTATACAGGTCCTCGTGCACAAGATGCACCGCCGCCAGCAAGGCATCCGGCGCCTCCTCACAGAGCCGTTGAATATCCTTACTCAGGCGGCGCATCCCCGCAGCCGCCTCCGTCTGGCCCGCCGCAATGGCCACCTGCAGGCCCGTCAGGCGCTGGCTGAGAACCTGCAGGCGGAGAAACGGGCTTTCGCGATACGCACTCACAGCCCTGGTCCGGCTATTCTCGTCCTCACGCCGCCGGTACATGCCACGGCGCATCAGGTTATCCAGCTGATAGGCCGAGGCAATAATATATCCCTCTCTTAACAATAACTTACCATAAGCGTCATACACCGCATAAGGCAATTCCTGGCCGATGCGGACCTCACCCTTATTAAGTCTGTCGTAGCCCATATCCTGACCCCACCCCCGTTGCCCGCACACTAATATAACGTCCATTCAGGTTAAATGCTGTAATAAAACTGTGCTTATACCCGTAGCGTCCCCCAGACCTGCCCGCATTCTGACGCTATACTCTGACTAGCATTCGTGCCAGCATAGCAAGTAATTCTCGAGCCTGATCACAACCATGTCCGCCAATAGCCGTACATATCTAGCCTGCCTTGTTTGCCTGTGCCTGTTGCCGCTGTCGGCGCTGGCCGGCCTCGACCAACAGCGCCGGGATTTCAGCGAGGCACGCCAGGCCGCGCGCCAGGGGGCCACCCAGCGCTATGAAAAACTGCTCAAGGGTTTACAGGATTATCCTCTCAGGCCCTACCTGGAGTATGAATACCTCAAGCGTAATCTGGGCCAGCAACCGGCCAGCCGTATCCATAGCTTTCTCGAGGCCAACCAGGATTCGCCCCTGCAACGACGCCTACGCCGACAGTGGCTAAAGAAGCTGGCGCGCCAGGGCCGCTGGAAACAATTTGTCGCCGACTACCGGGACCTGGATAATACCCAGCTTGCCTGCCAGCATGCCCACGCCCTGCAAACCCTCGGCAAAAAACAACAGGCCCGCCTTGAGGCCGAGGCCCTGTGGTTAAAGGGGAAATCCCAGCCAAGTGCCTGTGATAGCGTATTTAAAAACTGGCGCGCCAGCGGTGCGGCAACGCCGGAATTGATCTGGCAACGCATCCGCCTGGCCATGCACCAACGCCACCCAAGCCTCGCGCGTTACCTGGCCAAATTTCTCGGCCCGGCCGACCGCGTCTGGGTAGAGCGCTGGTATCGTATGTACCGCCAACCGGCGAAGATGCTTGATCATCCCTCCCTGAAAAAGGATGTGCCGCTGGTCAGGGAGATCCTGCTGCATGGCCTGGAGCGCCTGGCGCGCCTCGATGCCGCCGAGGCGACGAAACGCTGGAGTGGAATCCGTACTCGCTACACCTTTACCCAGGAAGATATTGGTAAGCTGGAACGACGCATAGGCCTGTCCGCAGCGACACAGGGGCTCGACAATGCCCATGAACTACTCAGTCGCGTTGATATCAGCTGGACAGATGAGACCGTACAGGAGTGGCGCGTACGCAGTGCGCTACGTGCCGAAAACTGGCATGCCGCCCTGCAGGGCATCGAGGCCATGCCTGCGACCATGACAGAAAAACAAACCTGGCAATACTGGCGAGCACGAGCGCTGGAAAAACTCGGCTTTAAAAAGCAGGCCAACGATATCTATACCACGCTCTCTACACGACATAATTATCATAGCCTGTTGGCCGCCGACCGGCTTGAGCTGCCCTATTCACTCGAGGGCACACCCCTGGTCTCCACAGAGGCCGAACTTGAACAAATACGCACACTGCCGGGCATTCGTCGCGCCGAGGAGCTTTATCATGTTGGCCTGAAGGTCGATGCCCGCCGCGAGTGGCATTACACCATAAAAGACTTCACAAAACGTCAGTTGCAAATCGCCGCCATGCTGGCAAACCGCTGGAACTGGCATGACCGTGTCGTTTTTACGCTTGGCCGTACGGATACGCTGGATGACCTGAAATTGCGTTTTCCCATCGTTTATGAAAAACAGGTCAAGCAACATGCCAAACACAACGGTATCGATACCGCTTGGGTCTTCGGTATCCTGCGCCAGGAAAGTGCCTACATGAGCGATGCTCGCTCTCACGCCGGGGCACTCGGCCTCATGCAGCTCATGCCGCGCACGGCCCGTTACGAGGCACGTAAACTCAAACTGCCACTGCGCAACCAACACGAGATCCTCAACGTCGATAAAAACATTCGTCTCGGTACCGCACACCTGAAACGTGTACTCGATATCAACAAAGGCAACCAGGTGCTGGCCACGGCCTCGTATAATGCCGGTGCCCAGCGCGTAAAAAGCTGGCTGCCAAAATCCGCTGACCAGGATGCCGATATCTGGATCGAAACCATGCCTTTTAATGAAACGCGCAACTATGTAAAAAAGGTCATGGCAACCATGGCCATTTTTGAGAAACATCTCGGTGAACCCATCAGTCCACTCAAGCATCGCCTCACCGGAATAAAGCACAATCCCTAAACGCACACTTACCCAGTAAGATTAGTAGGTTTTATTTTATCGAATTGCGTTCTATGCTCAAGGCATGAAACGTATCTGTGTATTGGGTGGCAACGGTTTTGTGGGTCAATCGCTATGCCGGTTACTGGCCGGAAATAACTGGCTGGTACGCGTGCCTTCACGTCGGCATATCGGTAACCAAGAACCACTGCGCACACTGGACGGTGTGGAAATCATGCAGTGCGATATCCATGAGCCTGCCAGGCTGGAGACCCTGTTGACCGGTTGTGACGCCGCCATCAACCTGGTCGGCATCCTTAACGAAAAGGGCTCAGATGGCAGCGGCTTTCGTCATGTCCATGTCGAACTCACGCGCAAGCTCATTCACGCCTGTCAAAATCAGGGGGTATCCCGTCTCCTGCACATGAGCGCCCTGCATGCGGATGCCGAGCGCGGGCCGAGTCACTACCTGCGCAGCAAGGGTGAGGCCGAGCAGCTTGTCGTCGAGGCAGGCCGACTCGGCTTGTCCGCCACACGATTTTGTCCCTCCATCATCTTTGGACCGGAAGACAGTTTTTTTAATCGCTTTGCCTCACTCTTGCGCTTCGCCCCGGTCTTCCCACTGGCCTGCCCGGCCTCACGCTTTGCCCCCGTTTACGTTGAAGATGTGGCACGCGCCTTTATGCTTTCACTCGTTGACGACGACACCATTGGCCAGGCCTATAACCTGTGTGGGCCAAACACGTATACGCTAAAAGACCTGGTTCGCTATACGGCGCAGTGTTGTGGCTATCACCGTTTGATTATTGGCCTGAACGATAGTGCCTCCGCCCTGCAGGCGAGACTACTCGGCCTGCTGCCCGGCAAACCGATGAGTTATGACAACTACCTTTCACTGACTGTCGATAGTGTCTGTGCCGAGGGTTTCCCGGCCAGATTTGGTACGCCCGTGGCGATTGAAGAGGTCGTGCCGGAATATTTGTACCGAGGCTAATCGGGCAGCAAGGCGTTCAATTCTTGCCGACGACGTGCTGCATCCATTTGCGCCAGTTCTTCTACCGCTTTATAAAAGGCTGGCAGATCGCCCTGGTGCTGTTCCAGTAATGCCTGGAAAAGCGGTACGTCCTGATGATAGGTGCCAACCGGCGCCAGCACGGCATTATTAAGTTTTTTAGTAAACCAATGATCATAACCAGCATAACCTTTCCAACTTTCTTTCAATGTCAGATAGGCCCGATGGAGTTGGTTTAGTATTCTCCTTTTCTCTGCTCGCTTATACCTGGTCGTGTTTTCGCTTGCGTATAGCTCCTCAAGATTTTTCCGGTAACCCATCAACAGTAAGACAAATGTCTCGTCACGTCGTATATTCTTATTATACGCATCAAAGTATTCAGCTTGTTGTTGTTCCATCAACCAGCGTCTTACGCCTTCCAGTTGTACCGTCATGGCAAACGACTCATTGGCCTGTGAGTCATCTTTCAGATAGATCTTTTCATGCGCCAGTTCATGGAACAGGATCGCGGCACTGTCGATGGCCGGATAACGCAGCACCGGGTTATAAATGGGATCCGCAAACCAACCTCGCGTAGAGTAGGCCGGCGAGGGCGCTACATACACATCCCAGCCCTGTGCCTGTAGTTCAGCAGCAAGTTCTTGTGCATAGGCCTCGTTAAAAAACGCCCGATAGCCCTGACAGCCAAAAAATGGGTAACACCACTGTTTCTGCTGCAATGACAAGGCCGGCGTCGCAAACACATTCCAGAGTACGTAGGGACGAGACACATCACTGTAGCTGCGGTAGCTTTCACTATCCGGCAGGTGTAAGGCGCGAATCGCAAAGGCATGCGCCCGTTCGATATACTGTAGCCGCTCACGCACGGCTGCTGGCGTTTGCGGGTCGGCGATCACCTCAGGGATGGGGCGACGATTATTGATGACCTCAAGCTGCCCGGCCGCGGCATGACCGTAATAAGCCAGTTCGGCACAGCCGCCGAGCAGGATACTCAGGGCAAGTAATAATAAATAAGCCGGACGCATAGGTTTTTATACCATGCCTGCAGCCACAAATAAAAAGGCCGCCCCAGAGGGCGGCCCTTTATACGAGCTTCTATAGACTTTGGTAGTAATCGATCAGGATCTTGGCGACTTCCGGGCGTGAGAATTCCTTCGGCGGGGCTTCACCGTTACCGAGCATTTCACGTACCTTGGTGCCTGACAGCAGCACGAAGTCTTCCTTCTCGTGGTCCGGGGCCTCGCACATCATCACCACCTTGTTCAGCTTCTTCGACCAGGCGGTGTGATCGGCCTTGAAGATCTCTATCGCCATGGCACCGGCCGGGACTTCCTCTTCAAAGATGGTCTGCGCATCGAAGGCACCGTAGTAGTCGCCGACACCGGCATGGTCACGACCAATAATAAAGTGTGTGGCACCCATGTTCTGGCGGAAGTAGGCATGCAGCACGGCCTCACGCGGGCCGGCATAGAGCATGTCAAAACCGTAACCGGTGACCATGGCGCTGTTCGGCGGGAAGTACAACTCAACCATCTTACGAATGGCGGCATCACGCACCGGCGCCGGGATATCACCCGGCTTCAGCTTACCAAGCAGCATGTGAATGACGAGGCCGTCACAACCGAGGCGATCCATGGCCATGTGGCAGAGTTCTTCGTGAGCCAGGTGCATCGGGTTACGCGTCTGGAAGGCCACGATCTTCTTCCAGCCACGCTCCATGATCTCGTTACGGATCTCGACGGCGGTACGGAAGGTATCCGGGAATTCCTCGATAAAGTAACTGAAGTTCAGGACCTTTATCGGACCGGAGATGGCAAAACGGCCGACGCTGTTGAATGCCGCTACGCCCGGGTGTTCCACATCATCGGTGCGGTAGACCTTATCGGTCATGACCTTCATCTGCGCATCGCTAACCTCTTCGATGGCCTCGACGTCCTGGATGGCGATCACCGGGTTACCGTCAACGTTCGGGTCACGCAGGGCGATACGCTTGGCGCCCTTGATGGCAGCGATGTCTTCAACCAGGTTCAGCACCGGCACCGGGAAGAACTTGCCATCGGTGGTCTTCATGTTTTCGGCACAACCCATGGCATCGGCCACGTTCATGTAACCTGTCAGCGGGGTAAAATAACCACCGCCCATCATCACCGCATTACCGGCGGCGGCAGAGCTGATGACCACTGATGGCAGACCTTCGGCCTCTTTGCTCAGCGCTTCGTGTTCATTAGTATCGTAAACGAACAAAGGCATGAGTTCGTCGGCACCAATAGGCTTGATCATGGGGTTTCTCCTGATATTTTCTTAATATAGTATTCGGCGCGTGCGGGGCGCATAGGCACCTACACCACACGGGGATGCCTGTTGTACAACAGGATCGACCCGTGTTTCAAACAAAATTACGCTGATACGCGGGTTTACGAGATTTATAATGCCGCTATCATGCTGGCCTGACAGGCACATAGCCCGCTGCGTGGTATTCTGAACACATGAAAATTTATCTGGTTGGCGGCGCGGTCCGTGACAAATTACTCGGCCTCGAGCCCAAAGAACGCGACTGGGTCGTGGTCGGTGCCAGCCCCGAGGAGCTGCTTGCCCTGGGTTATACCCCGGTCGGCAAGGACTTCCCCGTATTCCTGCACCCCGAAACCAAAGAGGAATACGCCCTGGCGCGCACCGAGCGCAAGACCGCGCCGGGTTATACCGGCTTTACCTTTCACGCCGCGCCTGATGTCACGCTTGAGGAAGACCTCGCCCGCCGTGACCTGACCATCAACGCCATCGCCGAGGACACCAACGGTAAACTCATCGACCCCTTCAATGGCCGCCAGGACATTGAAGCAGGCATGCTGCGGCATGTCTCGGCGGCCTTTGTCGAAGACCCGGTGCGCATCCTGCGCTGCGCCCGTTTCGCCGCCCGCTTTGCCCGATTCGGCTTCAAGGTGGCGCACGGCACCAACGCCCTGATGCGCAAAATGGTCGAGAATGGCGAGGTCGATGCCCTGGTTGCCGAGCGTGTCTGGAAGGAGTTCGAAACGGCCCTCAAGGAAGACCGGCCGACGGCCTTCTTCAAGGTGCTGCGCGGCTGCGGCGCACTCGCCAGGCTGTTTCCCGAGATCGATGCCCTGTACGGCGTGCCACAACCGGAACAGCATCACCCCGAGATCGATACCGGTGTGCACGTCATGATGGTCCTCGATCAGGCGACGCAACTGACCACCGACCCGCGCATCCGCTTTGCCGCGCTGACCCATGACCTCGGCAAGGGCGCCACACCTAAAGAAGAATGGCCGCAGCATATCGGCCACGAGGCGAGCAGCGTCAAACTCGTCCACGAGATGTGCGATCGTCTGCGTATCCCCAACGACTATCGTGACATCGCCGCGCTGATGGCCGAGTACCACACCCACTGCCACCGTGCCTTCGAGATCAAACCGGCCACGCTGTTAAAGGTGCTCGAGGCCCTCGATGCCTTTCGCCGTGAAGAACGTCTGGAGATGTACCTGACTGCCTGTCTTGCCGATGCCCGCGGCTGCAAGGACCGAGAAGACCTCGACTACCCCCAGGCGGACCGCTTTCGCGCTGCCTTTGTCGCGGCCAGGGCCATCACCGCCAGGACCTTCGTCGAACAGGGCCTCAAGGGTGAGGCGATCAGCAAGGCCCTGCGCGAGGCGCGCATCGAGGCGATTGCCGCACTCGATTAACCCCGGCCCGCATCAATCTCATCACGCAAGGCCTGCAGACAGGCGGCACACAGACAGCCCTGATAACGCCCCCGGATAAGCCGGCGTTGCGCCTCGTTCAGCTCGACCGTACGGCACTGACAGGTAGCAATCGCCTCTGGCCTGCAAGGAAAGTGGCGCTGACAACGCGGGCAGGTCTGCTGTGTGTTAACGGCCATGCGACCGGAGAATGATGCCTTCCAGATAGAGCAATAGTGTCTCGAGTCGGCCACGCATCAACAGCCCCGCGACCAGCACGCCGGAACCATTGGCCAGCATATCGGCCCATTCAAAGCTGCGTTCATTGACGAGTAATTGTGCGAACTCCAGCAACACCCCCATCATGGCAAAAATATATAACTGCCTTTGTCGAATACTCGCACGCAGGTATAGCTGCGCAAACCAGGCCGTGACCCCAAAGTAACCCGAGAAGTGCAAGACCTTGTCGGAGAATCGGCCGGGTACAATGACAGGGTGCGGACTTAGGCTGGAGTAGATGATAAACACCCACATCGCGGCACCGATTAACCACCATAAGGTAAACAGGCGTAGCGGTTGTCTTTGTTCCAACATTAATAAAAAACGATGAGCAAGGCGATACCAAGGACAAGGCGATAGACCACAAACGGCCACATCCCCATGCGGTTGATAAATGTCAGGAACAGGTGAATACACAGGTAGGCAGCCAGTGCCGACAGGGCGGTGCCGATAACCAATGCCCGCCAGTCCGGTGCAATATCAGCCTGCACCAGCTTCACGGTCTCCAGCCCGCCCGATAACACAATCACGGGAATGGATAATAAAAACGAAAAGCGTGCCGCGGCATCACGTGTCAGGCCCAGCATCAGACCGGCGGTCATGGTAATGCCGGAACGCGAGGTCCCGGGTATCAGGGCCAGCGCCTGGGCGAGGCCCACAAACAGGACATTCCCCGCCGTCAGGGTGTGTTCATTGCGTGTACGTCGACCTTGCCAGTCGGCCCAGCCCAACAACACACCAAAGCCGATCGTGGTCACGGCGATCACCAGCGGTGAACGCAATTGCGTGGCGATAAAGTCATGGAACAACAGGCCACAGAGGCCGACCGGGATCGTCCCCAGCAATACCGCCCAGGCCAGGCGACTCTCACCGATGTGCGTACGGGTATAAACGGAGCCAAGCCAGTCACGGCTCATGGCGCTGAGTTGCTTGCGAAAATACGCCACCACGGCCGTCAGGGTGCCGACATGCACGGCGACATCAAAGGCCAGGCCCTGGTCGGCCCAGCCACTGAGCAGGGGGGCGAGGATCAAGTGTGCCGAGCTTGAGATGGGTAAAAATTCAGTCAGGCCCTGGATCAGGGCAAGGATAATGATCTGTTCTATCAACATACTTTTATTCTCATGCCCTTATTCTATAGCCGTGCACGCTGATCCTGAAAGGAGAAACCACTCAGGGCGCCATTCACAGACTGGCCCAGCCCCTTGCCAAAGGCGATCGCCTTGAATAACTCGCCCATCTCCGAGGGCAAGACGAGTTGCTTGATCTGCTGCGCCGCCTGCAGGACATCGCCGGCCTGCGCGACACGCTGTTCGATACCCAATGACAACAACAGGTGCGCCTGCGTCGTAAAACCCAGCACCTCCAGGTCACAGGCCTGGGCGGTCTCGGCCAGGGCGGTGAAATCGACATGTGCGGTGATGTCCTGCAGACCCACTAGTATCAGCGGGTCAGGATGGGCACGATGCCGATAATGACACATGAGGGTGCCGCCGGTGCGTTGCGGGTGATAAAACTCGTGCGCCGGGAAGCCATAATCAACAAACAGGATCAGCCCCTGCTGCATAACCTCACTGATACTCTTGAGCCAACCCAGGGCCGCGAGGTTGAGCTCGGACTCGTAACCCTCGGCAAACGGCTCACCCCGTTGTGCCTCGATGTGTCTTACCGCACCGAGCAAGGCCTTGCCTGCCGGCCGGCCCTGATAGGCAAAACCCTCACCTTGCAGCACGACATGAAGTTCACGCACCTCGCCATTCTCAATACGAAAGCGCGCTACCGGCATGGCATCGAGTAATTCATTCCCCAGCACCACACCGCGAAAACCGGGCAGGGGCAAGGCATCCAGCCACTCTACCTTCTCTAGTAAGTGCGGGACTTTAGCTTGCAGGGTTTGCTGTTGCCGTTGACGTAACTCGCCACTAAGTTCGAGAATAAAATAGTGCTCCGGCAACTGCCCCAGCCGTTCCAGCTCGGCGAGGATATCCGCGGCCATGACCCCGGAACCGGCACCGGCTTCCAACACATCGGCCCGCCCCAACGCGGCCAGCACCTGGGCACACTGCACGGCCAGGGACTGTGAAAACAGCGCCGAGATCTCCGGTGCCGTAGTGAAATCCCCTTCCCGGCCGAACTTGTGCAGACCGCCGCTGTAATACCCCAGCCCCGGGGCATACAGGGCCAGCTCCATAAAGCGGGCAAAGGGGATACTGCCCGCCTGCGCCTGTATTTCTGCCTTTATATACGTTTGTAGCCGCTCACTGTGTGCGGCGGCCTCGGGGCCAGGCGCGGGCAAGGCAGATTTGTTTTCATTCGGTGCATGCATCATCAGGAGTTTTTGCGCTACAGTTAGACTTCGATTAGACAGCTTTAAAGGATCCTCGTGGAGCATAATACACCGTCGGCAAACGATACAATGTCCTCCCTGAATGGCAAGGTCGCCCTCATCACCGGGGCCGCCCATCGCATTGGTGCCACCATCACGCGCATGCTGCACGCCGAGGGCATGAATATCATCGTCCACTACCGCTCCTCGCGTGAGTCTGCACAGGCCCTGCAGGAAGAACTCAATGCCAAGCGGGAAAACTCCATTGTCCTGATCCAGGCCGACCTGCACGAGACCGCCAAGATCACCGAGATGGTCCGCGAGGCCATCAAGGCCTGGGGCCGGCTTGATGTCGTGGTCAACAATGCCTCGAGCTTTTACCCGGCCCCGGTCGGCAAGATCGACGAGAGGGTCTGGGATGACCTCATTGGCAGCAACCTCAAGGCCCCGCTGTTTCTCTCGCAGGCCGCCGCGCCGCACCTGAAGGCCAACCATGGCTGCATCGTCAACATCGTCGACATCCACGCCGAACGGCCACTGAAGAACCACACCGTCTACAGCGTCGCCAAGGCCGGGCTGGTCATGCTCACCAAGTCACTCGCCCGCGAACTAGGCCCCGAGGTGCGTGTCAACGCCGTCGCCCCCGGCGCCATCCTCTGGCCGGAAAGCGACATCGACGACTTCACCAAGAAACGCATCATCTCCGGCACCGCCCTCAAGCGTCAGGGTGAACCGAAAGACATCGCCCGTGCGGTGAGGTTTTTGATCAAACATGCGGATTATATGAGTGGGCAGGTGCTCACCGTGGACGGTGGGCGCACTTTGACGAATTGATGAATGACAAGGAAGTTACTATAGCTAACCGCATTCTGGTTGACTGTGCCTCGGCACTGCTCTCGATATTGTTCTGGATCTATCTACTCGACTATTTACGCAGCAATGATCTTATTGGGCCTGATATCAGGATTCTTATTGGGTTGGTAATTATTAGCGTACTGACAATTGATAGGCTTTACGTAAGACTCAAGGGTGCTACTAAAGTGAGTGACAAAACAGAAAAAACATTATGCACGCCTGCCGGAGTAGCAATATTTGAATACACGAATCATCTTTTATTTGATGAATCATGTGATGGCTTCTTGATTTTCGAGAAGGTGGCGGGTCTACATATTTTTCGAATATTGAGAGATGAACAGAAAGTAGTAAAGTTTTATCACTCGTCACCTAGTTGTGGTACGAGAGTCGCATCTATTGATCTTAATAATGTAGAAGAATCAGATTCAATAAACATTAGAATTAAGTGGAATGTTGATGAAATTTGCTTATTTATTAGGCCAGAAAAAGAAGGTGATAAAAGAGAATTTACTATTGCTAAAGGAGTTATCTCAGACATATCACTCCTCTCTGATAAAAGCGGTGTTATTTATACCGTAAATAGCTCGGCAGGAGTCAGTAGTATAACTATTTATCAAAATGGAAAACCAGTTTTAATTCCAACTTCTCTTGAAGCATGGGAATCAACTATTAAAGCAATAGAGCCTCTCACTATAGATAACACTGAAAAAGAACATACACATGAAGTTCTAATAGCAAATATGATATTGGTTATGTTAGTCACTGGTTTTGAGGCATATTTTAAAAGAAGATTTCTTGAGCTGGAGAAGGAAGGTGTTCTACCCAATACAAGACAACTCATTAGTGCTTTTTACTCAAAAAAAGAGATTGATAGTGGAATTGTTGAGATACTAGAAGCCGAAGCAGATGAATTAAGCATTTCGTTATTAGAGCTCATTATTAATAAGAGAGTAGTGAATTTTCAAAATATGGATATATGCAAAAAAGCATATAACAAATCATATGGTGTTGTATTTGGAGATCTTGAGTTAAGTGGGAATATAATCTCTGAGGTGCAAATGTATATCAAACATAGGCATAGAATTATTCATTTTTCACCCAATGAAAGCACAATAAATCATGAAGAATTTTGCACGGGTGCCGAACCAATTTTCTCTAGTACTAAAACAGCTAAAGCGGCAATGTGTATTTTTGATGAATTTATAAAGGTATTACATAAATCCACGATCGAAAAAATGAGGCAACAGGGAAAGTTAGATGCTGCTAATACACTTGAATCAAGGTAATCAAAGAGTCAGAGCACTGGATTGAACTGGTTTTCAATCCCCTACGATGCAGCCGAGCCGCGCAGGAAATTTCCGGAAGGTCACGCGCAGTCGACCCCGTTTGTAGGCGCGACTGGAAGTCGCAGTAAGCCGTTAAGCAAACGGGAGGAGTTCTGCGTGTGCCGGAAATTTCTGAGCAGTGAGGGGATTTCTTTATTCAGTGATAACTGAATAAACAAGCAAATCGCGGGGCGTGCTGGTCTCAAAGCATCCCTTCGGGCTTCATTATGAGTACCCTACAACACTTCCAGTGTCGTCAGGGCATCTTTTGGTGCCTTTTCTTTGGGCGAACAAAGAAAAGACACACGCGCCGTGCCGGCGTGGAAAAAACAGCTGCCTTTAATAAGATTAAAAGCTCTTGGTGCGCAAAGCACACCCTACTATTAAAATCTAAAACTAAAATTCAAGATCCACTGCCCATAACTCCTGAACCCCCTTATTAAACCGCCCCTACATCTCGATAAAGGTCTCACCCGTAATCGGATACACCACCTAATACGGCCTAAGATTTTTTACAGACTATTTTCTCAATTCTTCTTCAGCTTAATAAGCAACAGAAATTTTTTCTGTATTAAATAACAATATCAGGAATAAAGTTAATAGTGGCAACGCCTTGGCATTCACAGGGGCTTTAATATCAATGTCCCATATAACCATCCGGAGAAATAATATGAATACTAATAAATTACTACACACTACCTGTGTTGCAATACTTGGCCTTAGCCTTTCAAGTGTGCAAGCTTATGCGGGTGATGTATTGTTCACCACTGATGATGATGATGACGCTATCGCAAACATTGGTGTAGATTTTGATTCTTTACCTCATACCAGCACTCTCACTATCATTCATCCAGATGATGACGCTAACGCAAATGTTGGCGAAGACCTGGAGTCATTGCCCCACACCAATACATTGTCTATTGCTCATCCTGATGATGAGGAGGAGCTTACAAATACCAGTGCTGGTTAAGAACGTCTAAAACCAAGATGCTCATAATAAAATACGTATAGCATTACTAACGGCGACTAATAGACATAATCTATTAGTCGCCGTTTTCAATTAAAAAGCCTGATAATTCTTCTACTTTCTCGCCAGCTTAGCCAAGTTAATCCCTAGATTCTGATGCTGCACAGCTTTGCATCAGCAAATAATAAGCAGCCTGATACTGAATAGAACATTATTTAGTATCAGGCTTTATCTTTATAAAAAAATCGTATTTATATAACTAAGTGAAGAGTTAAAAGTCTATCTTATCTGGCGTAGGTAGTGACGCAGTTGGCCCTACAACCAGCACCCCTGTATCGCTAAGCGGGAATGCGAGCACATCTACTTTTTTATTACTATGTTTATAGTTTCCAGAATCAGCAATAGCTTGACGGACTACCGGGTTGCGAAATAAAACTGTTTCATTTATCTGATACTGAAACACAATATTTTGACCGCTACGTATAGCAAATACTTGTGCCGGCTCACCTGCCACGTTAGTTGTCCATGTCGCTAGCGTTCGCGCATCAGGCCAAAGAGCGGGGGCTTCAAGGCCGGAATCTTTACTTGAAACTGGAAATGCCATGTTACTCATTTTATGATATTCAGCTAGCGCATCGTTAATCATTGGGATGCCGCTACTTGGTGACTGCCACGATGATGGTAACAGCATAACGAGAGCGAACGCCATTGCAACAGCCCAGCCACTAGCGCCAAAGAGCGATTGTGGGCTAATTTGATTTAACCAATTTTTTAATACAAAGAAACCATCAGTCCATGTATGACGCCCACAAGAATGCGATTCGGGTGATTCTTCTAACTGCATGGTTTCTATACGCTGCTGAAGCGATGATGGCATCCTTGCAGGTGTAATTGACTCAAGACGTTGACTCAACACTTGCTGCCGAGACAAATCACGCCGGCACTCTTCACAACCCGCCAAATGTGCCTCAATAATTAATGTGTCTTGAGCATCGAGTTCATTATCAGCGTAGCCCGCCAATAAGTCTTGCAAGCTTTCGTGCAGCTTGACCCATTTCATCATGGAATTATCTGATTGGCTGTTCATCGTTTTTTTCTCACATCAATACTCATTATGTCTGCTGACTTTTCTTTGTTTTCCAACTCTAGCAAAGCAGAAGCCAACATTCTTCGTCCACGTGACAAGCGGCTCATTACCGTTCCTTTTGGAATCTCAAGGATATACGCGACTTCAAGGTAAGATAGCCCTTCAAGATCACGCAGTAATACTGCCTGGCGAAATTCTTCAGGCAAATTTTGCACAGCGGTCATAAGCTGATCATTAGTTTGTTGATTAACTGTTTTTTCAAAGGGTCCCGGTGCTGAACACGGATGTTCGTTCAAGTATTTATCCTCAACGGTTAACACCGGTGCAAGTTGATGACGACGCTTCTCTTTGCGCACATCATCCGCAGCCACATGATCAAGAATTTTCAGTAACCAGGCATAAACGGTTATGTCTTCTGATAGTTGGCTAAAATCTCGCCAGGCACGTAATAGTGCTTCTTGTACCCAATCTTCGGCGATATGAGAATCATTGGTTTGTCTCAGTGCAGCACCGAATAACCTACCCGCCCACGGATGGGTTAACGTCTGAAAGTGCTTTTGCCTGCTTGATAAGGTCATTCTAGTTCCTAAGTGATACATCCTTACCCAAGCAAGGCGTTACCAAATCGAATTTTATTCCCGCAAACAGTATTTTAATTAATTTGGGGAATAAATGTCTTTTTCATCACGCCTTGGTAGCCACCGCGGCATTGAGTTTTTACTCAGTCAATAAATATATAAGGAAAAAATACATGAAAAACAAACTATTAGGCTACTGCCTTGTTTCAATTTTGTCCACATCCGCCAGTTCAAGTGCCCTTGCAGGCGGTGACCCAATAAACGGCAAAGTTAAGGCCGACAGTTGCATTGGCTGCCATGGCGCTAATGGAATATCTGACAACCCACTATTCCCTAATTTAGCGGGACAAAAAGAGCTTTACCTTATTAAGCAACTCAAGGCATTCAAAAATGGTTCACGCATCGACCCTACGATGAATGCGATGGTTACTGCATTAAAAGATGACGACATCCATGACCTGAGCGCCTACTTTGCTAGCCTTGCGCCTACATCAGCACATGTTAAGAAATCAGCCGCTAATAAAGCTAAAGTGGCTAAAGCAACAAGTAACGAATTTCCAGAAACTGTTTATATCTCAATGAAAAAAAGTGCAACGGTAGAAGAGTTCCCTAGTGAAAACACATGGGACGGTGGCCCAAACATGCTGTACACCGCCGTGACACCTGATGGCAAACGTGTACTTTCTACTAGCCCATCTAGCAATATGCTATATGTATTCGATGCATTAACAGGTAAACAGATAGCAATCATCCCTGTCGGCAAGGCGCCGAAAGGTGTCAAGGTTATGCCTAATGGCTTATTTGCTTACGTTAGTAACCAAGACTCTGCCAACATTAGTGTCGTCAATTTAGATAGCCTTAGCGTTGTTGATACTATTCAGGTTGAAAAAGGCCCACATAATGCTCGCTTCACTGATGATGGAAAACTCGCGTACGTTACTTTACAAGGTGGTGCCGGTATTGCTGTTGTTGATACTGCCTCACGCAAAATGATTCGAGTGATCCCTGTCCCCGGTATTACTGGCCCGCACAACCTGGATCTTTCAGCAGATGAAAAAACAGCCTATGTTCGCGATTTCGTTCATCATGTTGCAGTACTAAATTTGGACAGTGGTGAAGTCAACAAAGTAATTAAAGTTGGCAACGGCCACGGTGGCATTGATACTGCACCAAATGGCCGCTTTGTCGCGACCGCCGCTATTGGTGATGACTTTATTTCAGTGATTGATACAAATTCACTTAAGGTCACCAATGTTAAGGTTGGTAATGGTCCACACGGTATAAGAGCCAGTAAAGATAGCCAGTGGATCTACGTCACTGTTGCTAAAGACAATATAGTTGCTGTCATCAACACTAATACGATGACTGTAGAGAAGAATATTGAAGTTGGAAAATTTCCTTTCTGGGTTGCGGTCCAGGGAAATCCATAATACTTTTAACTAGTAATTAAATAGTGCTAACATCTGCATTAAATCTTGCATTTGTTAGCACTTTTTAATCAAGAAATATCATATTCTTTAAGTTATGAAGCTGGCTCAGCGAGGTATCCTGCACCCGTAACATTTTGTGCCAGCACGTTTACATCAACATTACCGAAGCAATTAGAAATAGGCACCAGAGAGCAATTGTTTCTAATATTAGAAATAATTGCTCTCTGGTACGGTTTTATTTAGGTCAGTCCAGTCGGTACACGGACTTCAGTTTTGTTTATTCTGTTGTTGCATTTCATTATCGGCCGCTACCATGCGCTCGAAGAAGCGATGCAATTCGGCGCGCTCGATTTTGACCAGGCCTCCGCGATCGCTGCCACCATTGTGATAGCCATAAGCCGTCACCCAGATATTGTTTTTATCGACCATAATATCAGAGACAATATAACCCGGTAATCCTTCTGCCTCGTCAAGCGAGTAGGCAAGCTGACTCTTCTTGTCATAGATTACCAGCGCACGTTGCTGACCGATGAGAATAAAATTATCGACTGCTGCAATCTTCACACCACCGAGTTCAATGCCATTTCGGCTTTTCTTAACAACCTGCCAGCGGCCGGCGTTATGGTTAATAAAACTTAAGCCACGTTCTTCTTCCCAGTGTGTAACCCAGACATTTTTATCTTCACTGGCAGTAATGCCATGACAATAAGAATGGGCCAGTCCATCAGCAGTAGTGAATTGACGGCCGCGCTTGGTGAGTGGGTGCATCATGGCAACCCCACCGCCCTTGAATCCCTTAGTGCGTCTATGATTACCCGTGTACGTCATCCATACATGACCACGATGATGCAATATGTGGCTCGGATTATAGCCCATCGCATCGCTGTTTTCTGGCGTAAAACTACCACCAGCCCTGACTTGATGAATGGTCAGTCGGGTTTTTTCGTAGTGATTCTTCTCCGCATCAAACCAGTACTGCCCGCCGCCGCCAAGGCTGTTTTTACCTGTCCAGTTAAGCACCTTCAGAAACAGACGATCGCCATCTGTGGCAATATCGTAGGCCGTATCACCAGGCAGACCGTTTTTACGGTTATACAAATACCACTCTTCGGTTTTGGTATTGAATTCAAGCAGACCAATATCCGAGGCAAACCATAGTGAATCGCGCCGGCCTTCAATGTGTAGCAGGCGTGCCTTTGGCAGCAACGGCGGCAGTAAACGATACACACTCATGGAAAAAGGCTTGAATAGATCACCTTTAACAATGTTGGCGGTGACGTTTTTGGCTTTACCAGTACTCTGGTTAAAAAGCCCCTTCGGATAATCGCCGAGGTGTGAGTCAGGGACTACATTAGGTTTGATATCTTTTGAAATGTCTTCGGCTTTAGGCGAGGCTTTTTCATCATCACCAAAATGCACACGTCCCTGTTCATCAACCCAGCGATAGATACCTTCAGCACAGCTCAAAGAGCTATACAAAACCAGGGCCATGAGAATGATAGAACGACGAGGCATAATCATATTAAATTTATTGTAGCGCATTTTGCGGAAATAGGTACCAGAGGGCAATTGTTTATAAAGTGAATAGGGATCAAAAGGGTCAGAGTACTTGATTGGACAGGTTTTCAATCCCCTTCGATGCAGCCGAGCCGCGCAGGAAATTTCCGGATGGTTGCCCTGAACCTTTGGGACAAAGGTTAGGGTACTCATAATGAAGCCCGAAGGGGTTTTGTGAGCCAGCGCGCAGTCGACCCCGTTTGTAGGCGCGACCAGAGGGAGCATTAGCCGTTAAGCAAATACGTGAGTTCTGCGTGTGCCGGAAATTTCTGAGCAGTGAGGGAACTTGTTTATTCAGTGATAACTGAATAAACAAGCAAATCGCGGGGCGTGCTGGTCTCAAAGAATCCCTTCGGGCTTCATTATGAGTACCCTACAACACTTCCAGTGTCGTCAGGGCATCTTTTGGTTACTTTCTTTGTACGAGCAAAGAAAGTAACACGCGCCCGGTGGGCGTGTAAGGAACAATTGTCATTAAAAATTCAAAAAGCTCTTAAGAATAAAGAGCACTAAAAGAAAAACCTATTACCCCCTCACCCTAGCCCTCTCCCCTTGCGGGAAAGGGGAAAAAATCTAAAACTCAATATCCGTCGCCCACAGATTCTGATCCCCCTTATCAAACCTCTCCCACATCTCAATAAACGTATCACCACTCACCGGATGCCGCATATCCGGCGCCAGTTCACTCAGGGGCAACAACACAAAGGCATAGGTCTCGATCTCATTGCGCGGCAGGTTCATGCCCTCATCGATCAGGTCATCGTAAAGCAGCATGTCGATATCGAGGGTTCGTGCCATAAACCTGTCCGCATCGCGGCGACGCCCATGTGCATCTTCGATATCATCCATGAGTTCACTAATCACCTCGACACTTTCCTCGGCGGTGAAGGCCACCACCAGGTTCAGAAAGTTATCGCCCTGAAAACCGACTGCCTCGCTTTCATAGACCGTTGATACCACCAGGTCGGAATAGAGTTCACGCAAGGTAGTGATCGCCGAGCGAATATTTTCTTCGGCGTCGATATTACTGCCGAGACTGAGAAAGACACGTGCCATGATTAGCCCTTGTCACCACGTTCGATGATCACACCGACATCACGGGCGCCACGCACGGCGCCCTGCTTGTTGATACGTACCCGCACCCACGGTACGGGAAATTCACCGAGGATGATCCCGGCGATTCGTTCGGCGAGGGTCTCGACGAGCTGGAACTCGGCGGCCTCGACAAAGGCAATAATCCGTTTTGCCACCGATTTGTAATCCAGGGTGTCATCGATGTGGTCACTGGCGGCGGCCTTGCGGATGTCGGAGCCCATATCGAGGTCGATGACCACGTCCTGGCGGATGCGGCGCTCCCAGTCGAAAATGCCGATAACGGTATCGACCTTGAGGTTGTGCAGAAAAATAATATCCATGGGTACTTACTTTACTGAATCTCTAAACATGCGCGCACTGTAGCATAAATCATTAATCTGCGGGCTTGACCCGCGAGTCCTCAGCGTTTCAAATAGCCCCATGCAAATACTCGACTACAGCCTCATCCTCGCCGGTTATCTGTTTGGTTCGGTTTCCAGCGCCATTATTATCTGCAAGCTCATGCGCCTGCCCGACCCGCGCACCCAGGGTTCGAACAACCCCGGCGCCACCAATGTCTTGCGCTTTGGCGGCAAAAAGGCCGCGGCGATCGTGCTGCTTGGCGATATGGCCAAGGGTGTGATCCCGATACTGGTCGCGCGACTGGCCGGTGCCGATGCACTGGTACTGGCTGTCGTCGGCTTCGCCGCCTTTATCGGCCATCTGTATCCGGTATTTTTCGGCTTTCGTGGCGGCAAGGGGGTGGCGACGGCCTTTGGCGTGTTTGCCACTTTAAACTGGCAGGTGGGCCTGGCCCTGATCGGTACCTGGTTGCTCATAGCCAAGGTCTTCAAGATCTCGTCCCTGGCGGCACTCACCGCCGCTGTGCTGACACCGCTTTACCTCTGGTGGCTAAGTGGTGAGCAATACTGGGTGAGTATGAGCATCATCATGAGCGCGATCCTGATCTGGCGCCACCGCAGCAACATTCAGAAGTTGCTCAGCGGCAAGGAAGACAGCATCGGCACGGATGTCGACGAGAGTTAAGTCTCGCTTTTACAAATTGAAACGGTGCAACTGGTTATGCAGCCGGTCGGCATCCGCTTCAAGCTCATTACTGGATGCGGCTGAACGCGCGACATGCTCTGCAGCCTGTTGACTGAGGCTGCTGATGCTCACCACATTTTTGTTAATTTCTTCCGCGACATGTGACTGTTGTTCTGCGGCACTGGCAATCTGGATGTTCATGTCATTGATCAGGGCAATGGCACTGGCAATTTCGTTAAGTGATTTACCGGCTTCACCGGCCTTGTTCACGCTTTCTTGAGCCTGTTCACGCCCCTGCTCCATGACCTTCACCGCATCATGTGCGCCACTTTGTAACTGCTCGATGATTTGTTGAATTTCTTCGGTCGACTCCTGGGTGCGTCCGGCCAGGGTACGCACCTCGTCGGCGACCACAGCAAAACCTCGTCCCTGTTCGCCTGCACGCGCAGCCTCGATCGCGGCATTCAGGGCCAACAGATTGGTTTGGTCGGCGATACTCTTGATCACTTCCAGGACCACCCCGATCTTGTCACTTTGTTGTTCAAGGCGATCGATCACACTGGCCGCCTCTTCAACACGCGTCGCGAGGGTCTCAATGGTCTTAATGGTGCCGCCAACGACCTGCTTGGCCGATTCACCGGCTTCGTCGGCATCACGAGTACCTTGCGCCGCCTCGCTGGCATTACGCGCAACTTCCTGCACCGTTGCCGTCATCTCATTAATAGCGGCTGCCAGCAGATCGGTTTGCTGGCTTTGTTCCTGCATGCTCTGGTTGGCCATGGAACTCAGGTTCTGCATTTCTGCCGTATTGGTGGCAAGGTGATCGGTTGCCGTCTTTGCATCCCGCATGGCATCGTGAATGGCCTGAATGAAGCTATTGAAGTCCACGGCAAAGCGGCTTTGCGGATCTTGCTTGCGGTAGGCGAGGTCGATACGGCCGTCGACAACCACAAGGTGCTTGCCGATCTCGAGCAACTCGACTGACTGCACCAGCTCGCTACGTAATTTAACCGCCAGATAAATCAACACGCCCGTCTCGAAGACAACATAGGCGGCGTGGATAATTACCATATTGAAACCGGCACCCGCCGTAAAAACAAAGACCGGGTAGCCGCCCTGCTGCATGAAGAAGAACGCAACATGATGGACGGCAATCACAGCGGCCGCCGTCAGTACCGGGACCCAGTCACGGTAATACAAGAGGAAGGCCAGCAGCACAAAAATGCCGAAGTGCATTTCGATCATGCCGTGTGCCTGGTGAATATGCAGTGCGCTGAACACCATGAATGCCGCGGCATGCGCGGCGCGTGACAGGCGCGTGCCACCATATAGGTAGGTCAGGATCGTCGGCACGGCTGCAGAGGACAGGCCGATGACAAGCGCCTCGGTCCATGTGTCATACCAACCGGCAAGGCCCAGGCTGAAAACAAACAATAACCATTGCACAGCGCTCATTAACTTGTCGCCCTGCACACCATACTGTCTTAGCGCTTCATTCTGTGTATTCATCGTCATTCTCTTTATCTAAAAGCCATTACACATTGCCGCTTCGCTGCCAGGGGCAAAAACAACCCGTTGCAAGGGTGTTCACCTGTTGCGGGTTATTACCCTGCAATAATTTATTCAACGTGCCTTCAACAAAATCACCATTCCCTACCGAGCAGACCGCACCAATACTGTAAGGCCCGAAATAGGCCAGTTTTCCCCTGGCGTCTGTCACTGCCACCGCCGGGCTGGATGGCGGCATGCCCTGTTGCGGCCATGCCGTGCGCACCTCGACCACGGCCGCGTGCGGAAAGGCCTTATGCGCCTCAGCTTGCAGGCGTTGCGGGTCATGTCCCGGACGAGCCCGTACCACGACCAGAAACTCAACCAGCCGGTTGCCGTACTCTTCCATGAGGTTATTGACGTGTACCTGATTAAAGCGGTTGCAGGCACACGCCGGGTCCCAGAAATGCACCACCCTCGCCTTTGCATGGGTCTGCATCAGCGGCGGCAGGTGACGGGCAAGCTCGGTACCGGTAAAAAATTCGGTACGGGTTAATTCACTGGCATCAAAGGCGCGCAGACTGCGTAACTGGAACCACCAAAAGGCCGTGAGCATTGCCACAAACCAAAGGATCGCCAGGCCCCACGCCGGGTAACGCCGCCACGCCCGCTTGCCAGTATTCATCTCGGACACCGCTAATCCCGCTGCAAACCGTATAAGCGTTATCGGCAGTCCAGGGAAAAGATTTAATTTCTATAGTGGGGTTGGCTGTTGCAGGGTTTCCAGTGACCAGCGCGGCTGGGCACCGAAGCCCTCGCCACCTCGCTCACCCGCCTGCAGGCGCAGGTAGCCGGCATAGGCGATCATCGCGCCGTTATCGGTGCAGAACTCCAGGCGCGGGTAAAACACCTCGGCCTGTTCCGCCTTCACCAGGGCCTGCATGCGTGCACGCAAGGCGGTGTTGGCACTGACGCCACCGGCCAGTACCAGCCGTTTCACACCGTTCTCGCGCAGGGCACGGCGGCACTTGATGGCCAGGGTATCGACCACAGCATCCTGGAAGGCGCGGGCAATATCGGCCTTGGCCTGTTGGTCCTGTGCGCTGGTTTGCCAGGTATTGAGGGCGAAGGTCTTCAGGCCACTGAAACTGAAGTCCAGGCCGGGGCGATCGGTCATCGGCCGCGGAAATTTGTACTTGTCGGGGTTGCCCTCGGCGGCGAGTGTTTGCACTGCCGGGCCGCCCGGGTAGCCGAGGTCCAGCAGTTTGGCGGTCTTGTCGAAGGCCTCACCAACGGCATCATCAAGGGTATCGCCAAGGATCTGGTACTGGCCGACACCCTCAACCTGCACCAGCATGCTGTGGCCACCGGAGACCAGCAGGGCGATAAACGGGAAGGCGGGCGGGTTGTCCTCGAGCATGGGGGCCAGCAGGTGGCCCTCCATGTGGTGCACGCCGACATGCGGCACCCCCCAGCTCCAGGCCAGCGTGCGGCCAACCGCCGCCCCGACCAGCAAGGCCCCGACCAGCCCCGGGCCCTCGGTATAGGCCACGGCGTCAATCTCGGCGCGTCTTAGCCCGGCCCTGGCCATGACCTCGTCGAGCAGGGGCACGATCTTGCGGACATGGTCGCGCGAGGCCAGTTCCGGCACGACCCCGCCGTAATCGGCATGCAGTTCGACCTGACTATATAAGGTGTGCGCGAGCAGGCCCCGGTCGCTGTCGTAAACAGCCACGCCGGTCTCATCACAGGAGGTTTCGATGCCTAAAACACGCATAATGGGCCGCATTCTAACAGACAGCCGCTGACCCGCACGGCCTGAGAACAAAAAGTGCCGGATAATTTTGCATTTTGGGGCAGAAATCATTAAGATCTCGCACCCTCGGCAGTCGGTTTCGCACCGGTTGCAGGGATACCCGGGTATAAGGACTTAATTTTTAAGGTTTAATCAATGCCATCAGTTAAAGTTAGAGAGAACGAACCCTTCGACGTAGCACTGCGTCGCTTCAAGCGCTCCTGCGAAAAGGCCGGCACCCTTGCCGAAGTCCGTCGCCGTGAAGCCTATGAGAAGCCAACAAGCGTGCGTAAGCGTAAGGCTGCTGCGGCAGTAAAGCGCAACCAGAAGAAGGTTTCGCGCCAGATCCAGCACCGCGTTCGCCTGTACTAATACAGGATTTGGCTGCGGGCCTGAGCGTGTGTCAGTCCTGTCAAACCAATACGAATGAGCGACCTCAAAGAGCAGATCACGTCGGCCATGAAGACCGCGATGCGCGAGAAAGACAAGCCGCGTCTCGGTACTATTCGCCTCATGCAAGCGGCTATCCAGCAGATCGAAGTCGATGAGCGCAAACAGCTCAACGATGCCGAGACCCTGGCCGTGCTCGACAAGATGCTCAAGCAACGCCGTGAGAGCATCAAGCAGTATGCGGCCGCCAATCGCCAGGACCTGCTTGAGCAAGAGCAGTATGAAGTCGGTGTGATCCAGACCTTCATGCCCGCCCAGCTCGAAGAGGCCGAGATCGACAGCATTATCGCCGCGGCGATCACCGAGACCGGTGCGACCTCCATGAAAGATATGGGCAAGGTCATGGGCATTATTCGCCCCAAGCTGCAGGGTCGTGCCGATATGGGTGCGGTCAGCGGCAAACTCAAAGCCCGGCTCGGCTAACTACTGCTCCAAGCTGCCTCGAACCATCGGAGATGGTTGAGGTACTCACAATGAACCCGTAGGGTTCTGTGAGCATCAACTTTCAACCTAGCCAGTAATATTTTCTTTGCTTGGCATACAAATAATCACTTTTCTTTACAATCTGTGTCCAATTGCACACAAGTTATACTGACTGACATGGCAACTCGGCTTACACTCTAGGTTATGGGCGGGAAGATTCCACAGGGTTTTATCGATGACTTACTCGGTCGCATCGACATCGTCGATGTCATCGACACACGCGTGCCATTGAAAAAGAAGGGCAAGGACTTCATGGCCTGTTGCCCCTTTCACACTGAAAAGAGCCCGTCTTTCAGCGTCAGCCAGGACAAACAGTTTTATTATTGCTTCGGTTGCGGTGCCTCCGGCAGCGCGCTCGGCTTTCTCATGGACTATGAGCATATGGGCTTTGTCGAGGCCATCGAGTCCCTCGCGGCCACGGCCGGCATCGACGTACCACGTGAAGAAGGCGACAACGACACGCCACGACAAAACTACCAGCCACTCTACGATGTGCTAGATGCCTCCTCCAAATTTTACCGTGACCAGTTGCGCAGCCACCCGCAGGCGCAGCGCGCCATTGACTACCTGAAGAATCGTGGCCTGAGCGGCGACATCGTCACCGCCTTCGGCATTGGCCTTGCCCCACCCGGCTGGGACAACCTGATCAAGCACATCGGCGATGATGCCGCGAAACAGGACAGCCTGACGGCCTCGGGCATGGTCATCGACAAGGGCGACAAGCGCTATGACCGCTTTAGGGATCGCATCATGATCCCCATACTCGATCGTCGTGGCCGTTGCATCGCCTTTGGCGGCCGCGTGCTCGAGCCGGACGAAAAAGGCGCCAAGTACCTGAACTCACCCGAGACGCCCATCTTCCACAAGGGCCGCGAACTCTATGGCCTCTATCAGGCCCGCAAGGCCCTGCGTGATATCCCGCGCCTGCTCGTCGTTGAAGGCTATATGGATGTGATCGCCCTGGCGCAATACGGCATCCGCTACGCCGTGGCCACACTCGGCACCGCGACTACCGCCGAACACCTCGAACAGGTGTTCCGCACCGCGCCCGAGGTGGTGTTCTGCTTTGATGGCGACCGCGCCGGCCGGGCCGCTGCCTGGCGGGCCCTGGAAAATGCCCTGCCGGTGATCCGTGAGGGCCGTGAGGCCAAGTTCCTGTTCCTGCCCGAGGGCGAAGACCCGGATACCTATGTGCGCCAGCATGGCCGCGAGGGGCTGGAGAAAAAGATCGCTGAGGCCAAACCTTTTTCCCGTTTTCTGCTTGAAAATCTCTCTGCACAGGCCGATATACACAGCATTGATGGTCGCGCCAAGCTGGTCGAACTGGCGCGGCCCCTGTTTGCCAAGCTCAGCGCCGGTGTCTACCGTGACATGCTCGTGACAGAACTGGCGCGCATTGCCGATATGGATGCCGACCGCCTGACCTCACACCTGTTCAACCAGCGTACCGGGGTGGTCGAACCACCCACCCGGCGTCCGCAACGCCAGGCTGCCGTGGCACGGCCGGGCAATAGCCTGGTCACCCGTGCTATCCGTTGCCTGTTGCAGCAACCCGCACTGGGCAGTGTGGGCGGGGATGCCAAACGCCTGCTCGCCGCCGGGGAACCGGGCGTGGCCTTTTTGGTCGAATTGCTTGAATTATTGCAGGCCAAGCCGCATTTAAATACCGCAGCGGTTATTGAACACTGGCGCGACCAGCCGATTGCGCAACGCCTGCAGGCCCTGGCCGCCCCCGATATCGCACTGGCCGACGCAGGGGCGCTGGAAACGGAATTTCTACACACCCTGGCCCGTCTGGATGAACAGGCCGCGCGGCGGCAGAAAATGGCACATATTGAGAACGTGAAATCAAAACGATTTGACGAGCTCACCGAGGATGAGAAAAAAGCATTCAGAAATCAGATAGTTAATGATTCCTGAAAGATGGACGATCACAGACTACACTGTGTAAAACGTCCGTATTTGGACTATAATAGTTCGTTTAATATCGCCCGGTTTACCGGGTAGTGGTAAGACACACGTACTTTTACAAGGCATATCGACATGGCAATGGATAAGGAAACACAACAATCTCAGCTTAAAGCACTGATTGCGAAGGGAAAGGAACAGAGTTACCTGACCTACGCTGAGGTTAATGATCACCTGCCAAACGAGATCGTCGATCCGGATCAGATCGAGGGTATCATCAGCATGATCACCGACATGGGTATCACCGTACAGGAGTTTGCCCCGGATGCGGACAGC
Source organism: Sulfuriflexus mobilis (assembly GCF_003967195.1). NCBI lineage: Bacteria > Pseudomonadati > Pseudomonadota > Gammaproteobacteria > Chromatiales > Granulosicoccaceae > Sulfuriflexus > Sulfuriflexus mobilis. Next base: position 2,978,870 of record NZ_AP018725.1, read on the forward strand.
CTTGTCATGTCAGATCAGGCCGTCAGCGCCGATGACGATGCCAGTGAAGAGGCCGCTGCCACGCTCGCCACCGTCGATGCCGAATTTGGTCGCACCACCGACCCGGTACGTATGTACATGCGCGAAATGGGCGCCGTTGAGCTGCTGACCCGTGAGGGTGAAATCCGCATCGCCAAGCGTATTGAAGAAGGCATGAACCAGATGCTCTCTGCGCTGGCCACCTACAGTGACACCATTGCCACCCTGCTCACAGAGGCCGACCGCTTCGAACGTGAAGAGACCCGCTTAACCGATATCCTCACCACCTTTATCGACCCGAACGCCCCGGACGTGATTGCCAAACCCGGCAATGCGCAGAGCAGCGCCGACGACAAAAAAGACGATGATGAGGAAGAAGAGGAAGTCGATACCGGTCCGGATCCGGAAGAGGCCAAGCAGCGTTTCGAGAGTATTCGCAAGCTCTACAAGCGTTACCTGAATGCCGTCAACAAACACGGCAACAAGGACGAAAAATGCCTGAAGATGCGCGAACAGCTTTCTGCGCAGTTCATGGAAATCAAACTGGCACAGCGCCTGATCGATCGTCTGGTCAATGACCTGCGCGGCATGGTCGACCGCATACGCGCTCAGGAAAAGGTCATTATGAATATCTGCGTGGAAAAGGCTCGTATGCCACGCAAGGACTTCATTGTTTCCTTCCCGGAAAATGAAACCAATCCTGAGTGGCTGGAAAAATTGCTGAAGTCCAGCAAGCCGTTTGCCAAGGTCCTGAAGGAACATGAGGACGAGATCCTGCGTGCGCAGAAGAAACTGATTGGACTGCAGGAAGAATCCAACATGACCATTGGCCAGATCAAGGACATCAATCGCAAGATGTCTATCGGTGAGGCCAAGGCACGTCGTGCGAAGAAGGAAATGGTTGAGGCCAACCTGCGTCTGGTGATCTCGATTGCGAAGAAATACACCAACCGCGGCCTGCAGTTCCTCGACCTGATTCAGGAAGGCAACATCGGCCTGATGAAGGCTGTCGACAAGTTTGAATACCGCCGTGGTTACAAGTTCTCGACCTATGCCACCTGGTGGATTCGCCAGGCCATTACGCGTTCGATTGCCGACCAGGCCCGTACCATCCGTATCCCGGTACACATGATTGAAACCATCAACAAACTGTCGCGTATCTCGCGGCAGATGGTGCAGGAAATGGGCCGTGAGCCGACACCGGAAGAACTGGCTGAACGCATGGAAATGCCGGAAGACAAGGTTCGCAAGGTCATGAAGATCGCCAAGGAACCGATCTCCATGGAAACCCCGATCGGTGATGACGAAGACTCACACCTCGGTGACTTCATTGAAGACGGTAATGCCCTGCTGCCACTGGATTCAGCGACTATCGAAGGCCTGCGTGAAGCCACCCAGGATATTCTCGACGGCCTAACCGCACGTGAAGCCAAGGTCTTGCGTATGCGTTTCGGTATCGACATGAATACCGACCATACACTGGAAGAAGTCGGCAAACAGTTTGACGTTACCCGTGAGCGTATCCGTCAGATCGAGGCCAAGGCCCTGCGTAAGCTGCGTCACCCGAGCCGCTCGGAACAGTTGCGCAGCTTCCTTGACCAGCAGACCGGTTCGTAAGCGTACCCAGCAGAAGCCGAAGAAAATAAAGGCCTGTCCGCAAAGACAGGCCTTTTTTCATACACAAGCTTTTAAAAATATTGCTACAATAACGCCTGTTCAGGGGCCTGTAGCTCAGTTGGTTAGAGCAGGGGACTCATAATCCCTTGGTCCAAGGTTCAAGTCCTTGCAGGCCCACCAAATAAAAGGCACAGCTTGTTTGCTGTGCCTTTTTTGTTTTCATTTACTCGCAGGACGCTCTATTAAGTCCGCAAGAATGCACAATTCGTAGTGTATTTATGCCCCCGCATACGACTACATATTTTTAACGGTCATTATTGATCCCATGTGACACATACCATCCATGTAGGCTATAGTCTATAAATACGTATAGCGTTATTCTGATAAATGTCTATTATTAATGCCTACTAAATTACAACGATGGCTTTATTGGCTGACGGGTGTTCTTGCCGGCATTGTGATTTTGTTTGTTACCTCGATTGCCCTCATACCTGCTACAACCATCTGGTTGGCCACTGGATGGCTCGAAGATCGGGGTGTACACAGCTCGATCGAGGATGTCAGCATTAACCTGTTTAATGGCCAGGTAAGAGTCTCCGGTTTTCAGGCAATTGGCCCGAACAAGAAGAAAATCAATCTCAGTGAATTATTTGTCTTTTTAAATATAAAAGATCTGTTCGACCATAAAATCACCATTGAAAAAGTCGAGTTTTCAGATTTCTATATTGATGTTCATCAGGAAACAGGAAAAACGTTAAGGTTCGGTGATATTGATTTTTCGCAAATCACGGACAAACAATCAACAACAGATCAAGACTCTACGCCATGGCCCGTTATTATAAAAGATATCGGATTCAGGAATTTCAAAACCTGTTACCAGCTATATAGCCACGAGGGTAAATCGCTCTATAACAATTGCCTTGCACTGGGTAGTTTTTCCGTGGATGGACAATCAAGTTACATTATAGATAAAAAAGCCGGTCAAAAAGACCTTGGTCTGTTGGCAAACTTATCCTTTGTTTTAAAGAATATTACATTACATGACAATCCTGATGATGCCGACGTGGTTACTATCGGCACCATGAAGGTCAATGGCTTGACGCTCAATGGATTAAATAACATTGATGTAGAATCCATTAATATCAACGACCTTGCTGTTTTGGAACTTAAAAGTTCTGATTCAGCAACCTTGAATAATAAACACGTCGCCTCAGTTAATAGTATTGCTGTCACTGATTTAAGTATTTTGCATACCAACAACTACCTGATTTCTGATATTGCTATTGATGGCCTGAATACTTACCTGTTTCGTAAAAAAGATGGAGAGCTTGGATTTTCTGAAAGGATAAAAAAACTTTTCCATCCCGAGACAGTACATCAATCGAAGATTGATACAACAGAACCTGACCCGGCGATTTTCAAAATCAATAATTTGTCTATTCAAGGTGATTCTAAGATTGCCATTAAAGATGATCGAGTCACACCATCCTATGTTGGGGTAGCCCGCGATATTAGTTTACAGTTAAGCCAGATAGATTCCTCTGACATCAACAACAAAAGTCCGATCTTACTATCAGCTATTGCAGGGGAGCATGGAAAAATTAATTTCAATGGTGAAATAGTTCTGTTCGCAAAACGCCCTACCGGTAATTTAAAAGGGTCTATTCAAGGAGTGAATGCTGCAGACTTTTCAGCTTATTTGAGTGATGCTCTTCATCACAATATTAAGAGTGGTTACATGGATGCGGATATCGCACTTGCTGTGGATCAGGGAAAACTTGATTCCACATTTAATTTTATCTTCCACAAATTTTATCTGGAGGAATCAGATCAAGGCACCTCAAAAGAATATACGGAAAAATTAGGTATCCCTCTTACACAGGCATTAAAACTACTCCGGAATAAAGATGGTAGTATCTATCTTAAATTACCCGTAACGGGTGATATTGAAAGTCCGGAATTTTCATTTAAAAATACGATAAACAAGGTCATTCTGGATTCAATCAAATATGCCGTTATTAACTATTACACACCTTTTGGCATTGTTACTCTGGGAACAAAAGTCTTTAATCTCGCTACAGCACTTCGCTTTGAACCCATCAAGTTTGAGGCCGCTGATACCGAACTGGACAGTAGTGACACAGGACAACTTGATAAACTTGCCATACTCCTTAATGAGCGGCCAGGTGTACATCTAATTTTATGTGGCCAGTCAACAATCGCTGATCGTATAACGATCTTTTCTATAGATAGCGCGTTAATGGATAAAGCTCGAAAGTCTGCAGCTGATGAGAAAACGGCGATCACGGCTATCGCTAACTTGTTACCTGCCGCCAGTCAATCTGAAATCACGCAATTGGTGAACCTGGCCATTCAACGGGGTAAAAATGTCCGCGACTACCTGTCGAAAAATAATGGCATTGACCCTTCCCGGTTGATTATGTGTAATCCAACATATACCAATGATACACAGGCACCCAGGGTAGAGATTTCAATTTAGTCGTAATATATCAGGCCGGTAGTCTTTATTTAGCTGGATGGTTTGCAGTTTCACCTTCCTGCCAGATTCTGCTCCGCCTCACAGCTCGATTATTCGTGAAAACCCCATACGGACAAAAGCAGGCGCGTCAGGTCGGTGTATTCGCTTTCCTTTACTGCAACGAAATTCTTGCTACGGAAGCGATTCAAAACCGGCTGTGGTCCCGGCTTACCCTCGCTGTCTAATAAGGCAAGGCGAATCTTTTCACGCGTAGCGGCATCGACACGCTTTGATATGGAAAATGTACGCGGTGGCAGGGGTTGCTTGTTTGTTGAATAGAGCAGTCTAAGGCCCTTGGTCTTGCCTGCCTTTTCAAACTTCTTCCAGAATGCGACTGGCAGGATCGCTGCATCCGCCTTGCCATCTTTCAGGCACTGCATGGAATCCTTGAAACTACGCTGTGCGACGATCACCGGCTGGCGAACCGGATTCGGAAAGGCGTCCAGCACCATGAGGGTGGCGAGGTTGGGCGAGTTTACCGCGCAGACCTTCTTTCCAACCAGTTCCTTGATATCTTTGATCGTGCCGCCATCCTTCACCGCTGCCATAAACACCAGCTCACCGGGGATACGCGCCAGGGGTATATGCCCGGTGTGTTGCATACGCCAGCTGACAAAATGTGGCCCATCAAAGATGATATCGAACTCATCCTTGCGCATCTTGCTCGTGTATTCGAGGAAGTTGCGCACCGGTACCAGCTTTACCTGTTTGCCACTGGCCTGTGACAGGTACTCGGCTAATGGCCCATAGAGTTTGTGTGTATCAGCCACCGACTGGGTGGGGGCCGTGGTCATGGTGATGACACCTGGTTCGGCCGCCGCTGCCCATGCCGGTAACAAGGACGTGCATAGCAACAGGGCCATGCGGAAAATCTTCAGCTTTAAGCAGCAAATTGCCTTCGACACTGGTCATACTCCTGGAATATGGCGGTTATTATTGTTTATTCTGGGCAACCGCCTCGTCCCCGATTATGGCAAAAAGCCACTAACAGTGAAACCATCCTCACACAAATCAGTCATATCAGGCATGGCCTGTATCCGTTGGGTGGACTTACCCCCCTGCCTGAAAGATCATACAATTAGTCCCTAATTTACCAGGATTTCCTGCCTGGCACAGGATGACAACAATAATGACAGCGCGTAGTCTTTCGTTTAGCGGTTTTCTCCTTCTCATCGCCGGCCTTATCCTGCAGTCCGGATGCTCTGATAAGCCTGCTGTGAATAAAAAGTCCCCCTCACGACCCGCCCAGCTGGTTGAACTCACCACGGCCAGCAAGCAGCTTGTCCGTCACAGCACGCAACGGACCGGCACCCTGCGTGCACGTAGCGAAATCAAGCTTTTCAACCAGGAAGAGGGCACACTTACCGAGATACCCTTTCACGAAGGCACCCATGTGAAAAAGGGCGATGTCCTGCTGCGCATCGATGACAAACTGCTGCGCGCGGAACTCGACAAGGCCGGGGCGACGCGTCGCCAGGCCGAACAGGACGTGGCGCGCCTGAAAAAACTGCGTGGTAAACGCCTGGTCGCCGAGGAAGAACTGGCACGCGCCATCACGGCCATGGATGTGGCCGAGGCCGAAGAGCGTCTGTTGCAGACCCGGCTGGGATATACCATCATACATGCCCCGATCGATGGCGTGATCAGTCAACGTCTTGCCGAACCCGGGCTGGTGGTCTCCCGGCATACGCACCTGCTGACGCTAATCGATACCGCAACCCTGATCACCGAAGTGGCCGTCTCCGAATTATTACTCCCCGACCTGCACAAGGGTGACAAGGTCGAAGTGCGTATCGATGCCCTGCTCGCACGGCGTTTTCATGGTGAAATCCTGCGTATTCATCCGAGCCTGAATGTTGCCACGCGCAGTGGCCTCGTAGAGATCATCCTTGACCCGGCACCGGACGGCGCACGCCCCGGGCAACTCTGCCGCGTTAACCTGCAAGGCCCGGCACAGGAACGTTTATTGATCCCGTTCTCTGCCCTGCGCCGTGATCACGAAGGCGAATTCGTCTTTGTCGTTGACGACCAGGACAAGGCTATTCGTACGACGGTGCACAGCGGTCTGCGTATTAATCAGGACATTGAGATCCTAGATGGGCTTGAAGAAGGGCAGCGTATAGTCGTCAAGGGTTTTCTTGGCCTCAAACATGACAAGCCGGTGCGCACGGCACCAGACAAGGCCGTCGATAACAATGTCCATTAGAGGAAACACGCTTGTCAGCCTATACCCATAACATGCGTTTCCGCAGTGGCGGCCTGGCCAGTTGGTCGATCCGCCATCCTGTCGGCATTATTATGATCACACTTGCCGTGCTTGTCCTTGGTGCGTTTGTACTTGAGCGTCTCTCCATCAACCTGCTGCCACATATTATCTATCCCGAGGTACGGGTACGCATCATCGACCCGGGGGTGCCGGCAACGGTGATGGAAGACCGTATTACCCGCCAGCTCGAGGAACAACTCGCCATTACCGAGGATGCCATCAGTGTGCAGTCACGCACTTCTGAAGGTGCCAGCTCGGTAGACCTGTCTTTTGAATATGGCAAGGACATCGACATTGCCCTGCGCGATGCCAGTACCCGTCTTGACCGGGCAAAACGTTTTCTCCCTACCTCGATCGACCCACCAGTCATTTATAAACGCGACCCTTCACAGATCCCGGTGATGGAATATGTGGTCAGTTCCTCGCAGATGGACGAGGTTAAGCTGCGTGACTGGGTGGATAGCACCTACTCCAAGTGGTTTCTGAACCTGCCAGGGGTCGCCTCGGTAGAAGTGGGCGGCGGGCTGGTCAGGGAGATCCTGGTTCTGCCCGATCAGGAACGCCTCAGCGGTCTGGGTCTGTCCATTGAGGATGTCGTCCGGGCTTTGCAACGCGGCAACGTCGAAGCCCCCGGCGGTCGTTTGATCATGCGCGAACAGGAAATTATCAGCCGCACCTCGGGGCGCTTTACCCGCGTCAGCGACATTGCCGAATTGCCCATTGCCTTGCCAGGTGGCGGCATGATCCGGCTGAGTAATGTTGCCGAGGTGATCGACGGTCACGAAGAGCAACGCCTGCAGGTTCGTTATAACGATATCCCCGGGGTCAAGGTCTCTATTCAGAAACAGCCCGATGCCAACACCGTCAATGTCGCCGAACGCGTACAACAGCAAGTGGCCTGGCTACAGACGCAGTCACTGCTACCGGAAGGCACGCGGGTGCAGATCGTCGACGACCAGTCGGTCTACGTTCGCAATGCCCTGAATAACGCCATTATGGCCGCCATCAGTGGTGCCATACTGGCGATGATCGTGGTCTACCTGTTCCTCGGTAACCTGCGCCACACCCTGATTATCGGTAGCGCCATCCCCATAGCGATCATGGTCACCTTTATCCTCATGGGCCTGGCCGACCTGAGCCTGAATATCATGACCCTGGGTGGGTTGGCCCTCGGCATCGGCATGCTGGTCGACAACACCATCGTCATGCTCGAGAACATCTCGCGTCACCAGCAGGAACATGACTTTGTACAATCCGATACCACGGCTGGGATGGATGAGGAATCTGCCGCGGCCGTCACCGCAGCGGGTGAGGTCAACAGCGCCATTGTGGCCTCTACCGCCACCAACCTGGCTGCGGTGCTGCCCTTCCTCTTCATCGGTGGATTGATTGGCCTGCTATTCCGTGAACTGATCTTTACGATCTCCGCCGCTATCGTCGCCTCACTGGTTGTTGCCCTTACCCTGGTACCGGCCCTGGCTGCCTCTGCCGCCGACAACAATAAAGTCTCTGTCATGCGTGTACGCATCGACGATTTCATGACATTGCTACGTAATGCCTATAGCAACTTGCTCGAGAAAATCCTGAACCACCGGAGTTTGCGCCTTACGGCCATGCTGACACTCCTTGTCGCCCTGCTTATTAGTATTTTTACCGTCTTTGCGACCAACAAGAATATTTTTCTGCCCACATTCGATGATGGCAAGTTACGCGTCAGCATCAGCGCCGATCCAGGTATTGCCTTGACAGAAATGGACCTTGCCGTACATAAGCTTGAAAAACTCCTGCGTGCCCAACCAGAGGTGACAGGCGTATTTTCAATTGTCGGTGGCCGCATCTTCGGCCGCTCCGAGTACGAGGCAAGCAATCAGAGCACCCTGACTGTACAACTCGTACCAGCATCGCGGCGCGACCTTTCCAGTGAGGCCTGGAAAGATAAAATACAGGCACTGATCCGCAAGCAAAATCTTGCCGGTATTCGTGTACGTATGCGTACCTATGGTATTCGTGGTTTCCGCACCAGCCGTGGTGATGATGACCTGAGTCTGCGTATCCAGGGCCCCGAACTGCAGACACTCGATGAGATTGGTGAAGCCATTATGCTGCGTCTGCGTGGCACCAAAGGCCTGCGCAACCTCAAACACTCCTCGGAAGAGGTTCGCCAGGAACTGGCCATCACCGTTGACCGTGAGCGCGCCACCAGCCTTGGCCTTGACGTGCAGGATGTCACGGATGCCTTGCACTATGCCCTGGATGGCGAGGTGGTTACTGACTTTATCGAGGGTGATCGCAGTTACGATGTCCGTGTCCGCCTGCCACGCAGCCGTATTGAAACCCCGCAGGATATCGAATCAATACTTCTGTTCGGCTCACGTAAAGATGCCGCTATCTACCTTGCCGATATCGCCAGTGTCACGGTCATTGCCAGCCCGGCGCAAATACTGCGTGACCGACAACAGCGTTATGTTGAGGTCAGCGCCTCATTGACCACAGAAAAACGTACGTCCGGTGAGATCCATGCCGATATTGAAACAAGGCTGGCCGGTCTGGAGTTGCCCGATGGTTATACGCTTTATGATGGTGGTTCCAAGCAGGCGTTGCAGGAAGGTAAACAACTCTCAGGGGTATTACTGGCGTTGGCCCTGTTTCTGGTGTTCGTGGTCATGGCCATACAATATGAGTCACTGCAAAACCCGCTGATCATCCTCTTGAGCGTGCCCTTCGCTGCCATTGGTGTTGCCATCGGTTTGTTTGTCACTGACCTGCCGGTATCCATGCCGGTGGCACTGGGTCTGATTATGCTTGCCGGTATTGTTGTGAATAATGCCATCATCATGGTCGAATACATTGAACTGCAGCGTGTCAACGGTCAAGACTTGCATAATGCCGTGCTCACTGCCGCACGCCTGCGCCTGCGCCCTATACTGATGGCGACGCTCACGACCGTGGTCGGTATGTTGCCGCTGGCCCTGAAGCTCGGCGAGGGTGCTGAAATGCTGCAACCCCTGGCGGTGACTATCGTCTCTGGCCTGAGTTTCTCGCTACTCGTCAGCCTGTTTCTGATCCCGATTATCTATACGGAATCGCACCGCTTGCTGCTTGCGCGGGAATCCTGAAGACGCTCTCTTGCCATGTACTGGTAAAGCGCCTACTGTATATTAATAGCTGACAATAAACTTTGGAGTGCATCATGGCCACACCTGAAATAAAGGATGACCACCTCTACCGCTTGTTACGCGAAGGCAAGATCGGAGACTTTAACCATGCCTGTGCCAGTGGAGAACAGCCTGACCTGAGTAATTGTGATATGCGTGGTCTTAGCCTGAAGGGGCTGAATGCCGATGGCCTCGACCTGCGTGGCTGTTATTTTCGCCAGGCCGACTTGCGTGGTATTGACTTTAGCAAGGCCAATCTTGAGGGTGCCAGTATTCATGCGGCAAAGATTTCCGGCTGCCTGTTCCCGACTACTCTCAGTGCCGATGAGATCAACCTGTCACTCACACATGGCACCCGCATGCGTTATCAGCGCTAGAATCTGAACGCCTCGCGAGCATGACTTGCAAACCAGTAAGGCTCGGCGAGTAGCATTTCCTGACCGGCTGCTACGGCCAGCATCACCCTCTTGCGCAGGTCTGCATTGTCGGTGTGCTGCAAAACATCCAGGCTTGCCTGCACAAGTACCGCCGAGGCAGAGGGAATAGGCCCGTCAGCCAGCATCACTTCCGTACTGGTCATCGCCAACAGACTGCTTTCCGTCAGTCGCCAGCCCTGGCGAGTATAGAAACGTGACCAGGCCTGTTCGATCACCTGCATGGCCAGCGAAAAATCTCCTGCCTTGTCTGTATATCTGGCCCAATCCACCAGGCCCTGCGCGACATAGGCATAATCTTCGAGGGTCGCCTGACCAATCGGCTGGCCGCGGCCGTCACGTGCGCGTATGACCTGCTCATGCTCCCACAGTGTGTTAACAATATAATCACGTATCTCGCGGGCCGCTGACTGGTAGGTCTTATCACCGGTCTGTTGCGCCGCCTGCGCAAAGGCCGACAGGGCCATGCCGTTCCAGCCGGCCAGTCGCTTGTTATCTACGGGCAGGTTACGCTGGCTACGCTGTTGAAACATTTTTTTCCGTGCAGACTGCAGACTTTTTTCAAGCCCAGCCTCGCTGATGCCCAGCTCGGCGGCTACCTCGGCGGGCTCACGCAGGGCGATGGGCAGGTAACCGTCTTCTGTTGTCGGCCCGCCACTTATCTGCCAGGCCTTTTCCACCGCCAGCCATTCCTTGGCTGTAAGGAGTTGTTGCAGTGTCTCTACCTGCCACAGGTAAAAACCGCCTTCGACCTGCTTATCGTCTATCGCCGACAAACTTGCATACATACCGCCCTGCGGGCTGCGCAGGCTGGTCAGCATAAAATCGAGTGTTTCACGTGCGGTTTTTAAGTAACGTGTTTCATTCAAGACCTTACTGGCGCGCAGGTATAGCCGGGCCAACAAGGCATTGTCGTAAAGCATTTTCTCAAAGTGGGGGACTCGCCATTGCGGGTCCACCGTGTAACGGAAGAAACCACCGCCGATCAAATCATTCAGGCCCAGTCGTGACATGTTGTCCAGGGTCAGACGCAGAAAATCCCCCACCTGGCTGTCCTGCTCGTCTGCATAGACATCCAGCATGGCCTCCAACTGTGGCACGGATGGAAATTTACTCTGGTTACCAAAGCCACCGGCAAAGCTATCGGCACGGGAGAGTGTTTCATTTCTCAGGGCTTTGCGCGCCTTCTCAGCGAGACCTTTTTGAAGCGTAGTCTCCTGTCGCCCCCGTGGGACCTGTAACTCCTCATTGGCGAGACGTGCATCGTCTGCCAGTTGCTGTGGGTTTTGTTGCCAGAGTGTGTTCAGTTCAGTCAACAGGGCATCAAAGTCTTTTGCCGGTAAATAGACAATGCCGAGCAGGGGATGGCCCTGTGGGGTAATAAAGACATTCAGCGGCCAACCGGAATAGCCGCGCGTGCGTTCCACAAACTCGATGAGGCGGCTATCCAAGGCCGGGTTTAATTCACGGTCAACCTTGATCGGAATAAAATCCCGGTTAAGCTTTGTCGCGATCGCCGCGTCCTGGTAACTCTCGCGCTGCATGACATGGCACCAGTGGCAGGCAAAATAACCGATCGAGACAAACAGCAGTTTGTTTTCCTTGCGTGCGGCGGCCACGGCCTGCTCATTCCACTCCTGCCAATGCACCGGGTCGCCGCCATGCATGGCAAGGTAGGGCGAGGCATTGTTGGCGAGGGTATTCTTCAGGTCGGCATGGGCGATACTGACCATTAACAACAGGCTAATGCCCAGCATCAGACGTCGGTACATACGCAACTCCAGAAGTAATTATTTATTATATGACAACAGGGAGGCGGGGTTTATTCCCGGTTGATGCCGGAAATTACTGTTTTTCGCCCTTGTCCTTAGGCGGCGTATCCGTGTCGTCTGTTTCTTCATCGGCTTCGTCTTCTTTCTCCATACGGTCCAGCTCGGCCTCCATCTCCTCGTCGGTCAGCTCCTCGTAGGGTTCATCGTCTTGCCCCTCTTCGACAACACTGGCCGGTTCTTGCGGGCTATCCGTCGACGTCGCCGCAGCCGCGGCGGCCGCCTTCGGCATAATGCTATGCTCTGCCTCTTCACTGCTGTCGTCAGCATACTCATCTGCATCACGCTTCGGCATCCGGCGTGAGAAGAATAAACCCACCTCGAACAACATCCACATCGGCAGGGCCAGCAGGGTCTGCGAGATGATATCCGGCGGGGTCATGAGCATGCCAATAATGAAGGCACCGACGATGACATAGGCACGTTTTTCTGCCAGCTTCTCGGGCGTGGTCATACCGGTCCAGCACATGAGGATGGTGGCAATCGGTACCTCGAAGGCGATACCGAAGGCGATAAATAGCTTCAAGACAAAATCGAGGTACTTGGAGATATCGGTCATCACCGCCACGCCTTCCGGGGCGACTCCAATGAAAAAACCAAACACGAGCGGGAATACAATGTAGTAGGCAAAGGCGATGCCGGCATAGAACAGCAAGGTACTCGAGACCAGCAGCGGGATAACGAGTTTCTGCTCATGCTGATAAAGACCCGGGGCGATAAAGGCCCAGGTCTGGTAAAGCAGGTAGGGTACGGCGATAAAGATCGCGGCGATCAGCGCCAGCTTGAAAGGGGTCAAAAACGGTGAAGCGACCTCGGTCGCAATCATCTGCGTGCCTTGTGGCATGTGTCTTAACAAGGGTTCGGCAAGCAGGGAATACAGGTCGTTGGCGAAATACAGCAATGGCAACAACAGCAACACAATGACCAGTACACTTCGCAACAACCGATCCCGCAACTCGATGAGGTGCGAAAGGAAGGCGGGTTCTGTCGGGGTGTTATCTTGCTCGCTCATCGTCGACCGGTTGTTTTACTTCTTTCTTGTCTTCTTCTTTCTTGTCTTCTTCTTTCTTGTCTTCTTCTTTCTTGTCTTCTTCTTTCTTGTCTTCTTCATCGACGATGGCCCGCAACAGGTAATCCTGCTGCTTCACATCCTCGGCCACCGATCGGGTTTCCTCAATGATCTCGTGCACACCGACAGAATCGGTATGTTGTTTCATGATGCGCTTGAGTTCCTCTGCCTTCAGTTCCTGGTCAATATCGGCCTTCACTGAGCCGACAAAGCCGCGTAACTTGCCTAGCCATAGCCCGGCAGAACGCGCGACATGTGGCAGGCGTTCGGGACCTATCACCAGTAAGGCAACGATCGCGATAAGGATAAGTTCGAAAAAGCCGATATCAAACATGACATCACCGAACGGTGCGAGGCTACAAGGGCCTATACGCCGTTAACAGGGGGCTGGCTTCAGCCCTTATCCTTTTCCTTGTCTTCTTTGACGACTTCAGCATCTATGGCGTCGCTGTCTTTCTTCGCCAGTGTTGCCGTCTCTTCGTCTTCACCTTCCTTCATCGACTTGCGGAAACTCCGCAGTGCACCGCCCAGGTCACCACCGACATTACGCAACTTCTTGGTGCCGAACAGCAATATGACGATCACCAGAATAAGGATGAGTGAGCCCACTCCAATTCCACCAAAACCCATTGTCTTATCTCCTAAAAAATTATCCCGCGCCTACTTGCTGCGCGAGGCCTTCTCTTCATGACCTGAGACACCGAAGCGACGTTGCAGTTCTGCAAGTACATCTTTCGGCCCCAGCCCTTCGTTGGCCAACATCACCAGGGTATGAAACCACAGGTCGGCAGTCTCATAGACGATTTGCGCCTTGTCACCCGACTTGGCGGCGATCACCGTCTCGGTGGCCTCTTCACCGACCTTTTTTAAAATCGTATCCAGACCCTTGGCATACAGACTTGCGACGTAAGAGGAGTCAGCCTTGGCCTGCTTACGTTCTTCGAGTGTCTCGGCAATCTGTTCGAGTATGTCGCTCATGTCTATTTATAAATCTCGCTCGGATCTTTCAGTACCGGCTCAACCTCAACCCAGTTACCATTTTCATAGCGCTTGAAAAAACAGTTATGCCGACCGGTATGACAGGCAATGCCGCCGTGTTGCTCAACCGTAATCAAGAGCACATCATTATCACAGTCGAGGCGGATGTCATGCAGCGCCTGCACATTCCCGGACTCTTCACCCTTGTGCCATAATTTGCCACGCGAGCGTGACCAGTATACGGCCTCATTCTTTTCCACGGTCAGTTGCAGGGACTCGCGGCTCATCCAGGCGAACATGAGCACCTTACCCGTCCCCAGTTCCTGGGTAATCACAGGCACCAGGCCGTCGCCGGTCCATTTGATCTCGTCGAGCCACTGGCCTGACATATTATCCTCCCGGAAAAACACAACGCCTAGTGTAACAAAATTATTGTTATAAGCGTTACGAGCGCAGCTGAGACAAGGCATAAGTAGCCGAAAAATCGCGAGTTGCCTCGACCCGAAGGGTGAGTTACGCATAATGAACCCCGCAGGGGGTTCTATGCGTAAGTGACTCATTTTGCTCATAGAACCTCTCGAGGTTCATTGCGGGTTAACCGGACTCACTGGGGCAATGAGTGGGCTACTCATGATGATGCCTGAAAGGTATCTATGAGCCACTAAGCATCGTTCCGACGGTTCAGGGCAAGCTCAGAGGCGGACTTCGATGCCCCGATCGGCCATATGACGCTTGGCCTCCTGCACGGTATGGTCGCCGAAATGGAAGATACTCGCGGCCAGCACCGCATCGGCCTTGCCCTGGATGATGCCCTCGGCAAGGTGGTCGAGTGTACCAACACCGCCGGAGGCAATCACGGGCACGTCGACGGCCTCACTAATGGCCCGGGTCAGCTCGACATCAAAACCATCGCGGGTACCATCCCGGTCCATACTCGTCAGCAGAATCTCGCCGGCACCGTATTCGACCATGCGCCGGGCCCACTCAATCGCTTCCAGTCCGGTGCCCTGTCGGCCACCGTGGGTAAATATCTCCCAGCGTGGTGGTTCACCCTCGGCGCTGACGCGCTTGGCATCGATCGATACAACAATGCACTGTGAACCAAACTTCTCCGCTGCCTCGCGCACAAACTCCGGGCGGTTTACAGCCGCCGTATTGATGCCGACCTTGTCGGCACCGGCATTGAGCAAGCGACGAATATCGTCCACCGTACGGATTCCGCCACCGACGGTCAGCGGGATAAAGACCTGACCCGCGACTTGCTCGACGACATGCACAATGGTCTCACGGTCATCGGAGCTGGCGGTGATATCGAGAAAGGTGATCTCATCTGCGCCCTGCTCGTCGTAACGCTTGGCAACCTCGACCGGGTCACCGGCATCGCGGATATCGACAAACTGCACGCCTTTCACAACGCGGCCGTTATCGACATCGAGACAGGGGATGATTCTTTTCGCCAGGCCCATGAAAAGTCTCTTATTCCTTACCGCAGAGTTCATCGGCCAGCGCCTGGCCTTCGGCGAAGTCGAGTGTACCTTCGTAAATGGCACGCCCGGTAATCGCACCGATAACACCCTCTTCATAAAATTTCGAGAGTTCACGCACATCATCAAGGTTGGTTATCCCACCGGAGGCGATCACCGGGATCTTGATCGCACGGGCCAGCTCTACCGTAGACTCGAGATTAACACCCGTCATCATACCGTCGCGGCCAATGTCAGTGAAGATAATGGCTTCGACACCATCTTTCTCAAAATGCTGCGCCATATCGATGACATCATGGTGAGACAGTTTTGACCAGCCATCGATCGCCACCTTGCCATCCTTCGCATCCAGACCAACGATGATGTGACCCGGGAACTCAAGACACAACTCAGAAACAAAGTGCGGGGCACTCACGGCCTTGGTACCGATGATGCAGTACTGCACACCGGCACTTAAATAGGTTTGCACCGTGTCTTCATCGCGAATACCGCCGCCGACCTGAATAGACAGGTCCGGATAGGCCTCGGCGATATCGTGAATGACACCAGCATTAACCGGTTCGCCGGCAAAGGCACCATCAAGGTCAACGATATGCAGGCGACGTGCCCCTGCTTCGACCCAACGTCCGGCCATCGCCACCGGGTCATCGGAGAACACCGTAGAGTCATTCATCTTGCCTTGTCGCAGGCGTACACACTTGCCTTCTTTAAGGTCGATTGCCGGTATTAACAACATGCTTTATGTCCTCTTAGAGACTGCCATCCCATTGCACAAAATTTTCCAGCAGGGTTAGCCCGGAATGCTGGCTCTTTTCCGGGTGAAACTGTGCTGCAAAGACATTATCGCGGGCAATCACCGATGTAAACAGCCCGCCATAGTTGGTTGAGCCGGCAATAAACTCGGGCCCCTGCGGCTCAACGTAATAACCGTGAACAAAGTAAAAGCGACTGCCATCGGCAATGTTTTTCCACAACGGGTGGCTCATGGTCTGAAAGACCTCGTTCCAGCCCATGTGCGGGATCTTCAGGCGCTCGCCCTTGTCATCCTTCAGGCCCTCGGCAAAGCGGCGCACTGTACCGGGAAAAATGCCGAGGCACTCAATACCATTGTTCTCTTCACTATGATCCATGAGCGCATGCATGCCCAGACAAACCCCGAGCAGGGGTTTATCTTTTGCGCATTCACGCACCACGTCGTCAAGTTCGAGCCGTTGCAGTTCAGACATACAATCGCGGATCGCACCGACACCGGGGAAGATCACACGATCGGCAGCAAGGATGACATCGGCATCGGCGCTGACAATAACACGCGCGGCGGCATCGGCAACATGCTCGACGGCCTTCGCCACCGAGTGCAAATTGCCCATTCCGTAATCAATAACAGCTAGGGTACTCATAGTCTGGGAGTCGTCGGAGGTTTACAGGCTACCCTTGGTCGAAGGAAGAATACCCGCCATGCGTTCATCATGCTCGGCGGCCATGCGCAGGGCTCGACCAAAGGCCTTGAAGATGGTCTCGGCGACGTGGTGCGCATTCTTGCCACGGATATTATCGATGTGCAGCGTGGCCTTGGCGTGGTTAACAAAGCCCTGGAAAAACTCCACGAACAGGTCGACATCAAATTCGCCGATCGCCGCGCGCGGGAAGTCGACGCCGTACTCGAGACCCGGGCGACCCGAGAAATCGATAACGACGCGTGAAAGGGCCTCATCCAGCGGCACATAGGCGTGGCCGTAGCGACGGATACCAGACTTGTCGCCCAGTGCCTCGGCCATGGCCTGGCCCAGGGTGATGCCAATGTCTTCCACCGTGTGGTGGGCATCGATGTGCAGGTCACCCTTGGCCTGGATATCGAGGTCGATCATGCCGTGGCGGGCGACCTGGTCGAGCATGTGGTCGAGGAACGGCACACCGGTCTCGAATTTGGCTTCACCGCGCCCATCCAGATTGAGGGAGATCGAGATTTGCGTCTCGTTGGTATTGCGGGCCACACTGGCCTTACGTTCTGACATGGATGTCTTCCAGTAAATCAGTCACTTCAGGGCGCATAGGATACCTGCACACACGCCCGGATCAAGCTTTAATAAAGGTTTGCTACTGCTGTGGCGATCATACCTGATTTTTTGTGACAAAAAGTCACAAAAACCGTCTTTTCTTGATCGATGTCAAGGTACAGAATTCTGGCTAAGGTAAATTAGCAAATACTTATTTATACATATTATTTGAACGGAGATTAACCCATGAAGTATTCCCTGAAGCGTGCCCTGCCCGCCGCCATCGCCCTGAGCCTGGGCATGACCGCCCTGCCTGCCGCCGCCTACGAGGCGGGTGACTGGGTGGTACGTGCCCGCGTGATTTCTGTCAGCCCGGATGAGGACAGCAGCGCTATTTCGGCATCGGCCGTCCCAGGGGCCGTCGCCGGCTCGGGGGTCTCGGTCGACAATGACGTGGTGCCCGAACTCGATTTCACTTATATGCTCGACCCGCACTGGGGCCTGGAACTCATCCTCGCCACCTCTAGTCACGACGCGGATGCCAATGGCACCCTCACCGCCCTGGGTAACATCGCCGATGCGAAAGTACTGCCACCGACCCTGACCCTGCAGTACCACTTCCTGCCGAAGAGCAATATCCGCCCGTATGCCGGTGTCGGTATCAACTACACCTACTTCTATGACGAAAGCGTCGAAGATGTACTTGATGCACCCGGTGCCAGCGTTGACTTCGATGACTCCTGGGGTCTTGCCGCACAGGTCGGTGTCGATGTCGACATCAACAAGGACTGGTTCGTGAACTTTGACGTCAAGTACATCGATATCAGTACCGAGGCCACCTTCAAAAATACAACCCTGGGTACGGTCACCGCCGATGTCGACATCGACCCCTGGGTCTTCGGTATTGGTATCGGTACAACGTTCTAAACGTTCTAACAGTAAGCTGAGTCTGCATATTTTAAGGCCGGGCAAATGCCCGGCCTTTTTTGCCTCGAACCATCGGAGATGGTTGAGGTACTCACAATTGCCCTGACCCACTGGAAGTGGGTAGGGTATCCATAATGAACCTGAAAGGTTCTATGGTGTAAACCCGTTAGGGTTCTGTGCGTGGTGAACTTGGTAACCTAGAAAGCTTACAAATACGCGAAACCATAAACTCCACAGACATCGGAGATGGTTGGGATCATAGATGCCTTTCAGGCATCATCATGAATACCCCACTCACTGTCCCAGTGAGGTCGGCGGCTCAAAGAAGCCATTCAGGCTTCATTTTGAGTGCCCTACTCCTCCGGAGTCAGGACAAACCTGCAGCCAGAACGTCACCGGGCCATCATTGGTCAGGTTGACCTGCATATCCGCCCCAAACTCGCCGCTGGCCACGTCCGCATGCAAGCCTTTGGCCTTGTTAAGAAGAAATTCAAACAAGACCTTGCCGTCTTCCGGTGCTGCCGCCGGGGAAAAACTCGGCCGCGCACCCTTTTGTGTATCCGCAGCCAGGGTGAATTGTGGCACGAGCAATAAGCCGCCACCGGTATCGCGCAGGCTCAGGTTCATCTTGTCATCCGCGTCGGCAAACACACGGTAGCCGAGCAGGCGATCCAGCAGGCGCTCGGCCTGTGCCTTGGTGTCCCCCTTCTCGACGCCCACCAGTACCAGCAACCCGGGGCCGATCTCACCGATGGTCTGCCCTGCGACCGCCACCCTGGCCTCACACACACGCTGTAATAAACCAATCACGCCGCGCCCAGGTTTATTTTCCTGGCCATATCCCGCGTCGCGCTGACCAGGGCATCGACAATACCCGGCTCGGAGGCGGCGTGACCGGCATCGGGGATAATATGCAGGTCGGCCTGTGGCCAGACAGTATGTAGGGCCAGGGCGTTATCCACCGTGCAGACCACATCGTAGCGACCGTGCACGATCACACCCGGAATATCCTTTAATTTGTACGCATCGCGCAATATCTGTCCAGGTTCAAGAAAGCTGTCGTGCATAAAGTAGTGGCACTCGATGCGGGCCATGGCCAGGGCAAAGTGGGCACCGGCGAAGGTCGATGCGGTCTCTTTGCAGGGCAACAGGCTGATCGTCCGCCCCTCCCACAGTGACCAGGCCCGCGCCGCTTCCAGCCTTACCGTCTCGTCATCACTGGTCAGTAGGCGGTAGTAAGCGCTCACCATATTGTTGCGCTCGGCCTCCGGTACCGGTGCCAGGTACTGCTCCCAGTACTCGGGAAAGATGCGCCCGGCACCGTGCTGGTAGAACCAGTGGATATCCTGCGGCCGGCAGAGAAAGATGCCGCGCAGGATCAGGCCAAGGACCTTTTCAGGGTGCGCCTCGGCATAGACCAGCCCCAACGTCGAGCCCCAGGAACCGCCAAACACAACCCAGGCCTTGATGCCGAGGGCCTTACGGATGGCCTCAATATCATCGACCAGGGCCTGGGTCGTATTCCCGCCCAATTCCGCATGCGGGGTCGACTGACCCGCACCGCGTTGGTCAAAGAGGATGATGCGATACACGGTCGGGTCAAAGAACTGCCGGTGGTATGGCAGACATCCCGCACCCGGCCCGCCGTGCAGAAACAGCACCGGCAGTCCCTCCGGGTTGCCGCATTCCTCTATATACAACTCATGTGGCGGCCCGACCGGCAGGCGCCGGCTTCGATACGGCTCCAGCGCCGGATACAATCCCTGCACCGTCTCAGGCCACCTTGCCCTTCCAGCCTATCGCCGCGGCAATACCCGCAAGTAGCAGACCGAGCAGGATCAACACCGGGCCAACCCCCGTGCCGAGCAAGGTACCGGCCCAGGCCAGGTTAAACACCACCACGAGGTACAGGAGCCCGGAATGCAGCAGGGTGCCAAGGATAAATACCGCCGAGATTAGCTGCTTGAAGCGCAGCCCCACACTCAGGAACACGAGTACGACACCGACGACGATATTCAGCAGGGCCTCAAGGTTGCCGTGTGCATGCGGGCCACCCTTGATTGCCGTATTCGGCAACTCGGCATTGAACTGCTTGTTCAGGGCCAGCAATGCTGCGGCATTGGCACGCGCGATCTCGGCTGCCGTCATCGGCTCGAGGGTCTCGGCATTCTCAAAACCACTATCGGCAGCAAGCTGCAGGGCACCCATGTGTTGCTGCTTTCCAGCCTGTGCCTCGCCGATCGCCGGCAGGTTGTTGACCATGACCGGGCCGAGAGCGGCGGTCAGTACCAGATACAGAAAACCAAAAACAATATTGTATTTTCCCGTCATGTCCGTTCTCCTGATTATCCTTGTTTCGTCTCAATGTCTCGAATGACGAAGACCTTTATGGGTAAATATCCTACAGGTATCACCTGTAGTCTCCGACAGCCAACAGCGACCGTCACGTGCATACTACACCTCGTCAATCTCCTTCCAAAAGAGCGACGTTACCGAACCCGGCCCTCCTTGGCCGGGTTTTTTTCTAGTGTCAGTTGTTCTGTATTACTGACACTTATGAGTACTTTATTATGCCCGTGTTATACCATGGCAGAGGGTGGCTGCATGCACTGCGATAAGGGGACAATAATATAAAGCGGATCCAGGCAGGGCGAATGGCTCAGGCGGCCAGATGGTGGACCATGGTATCCAGCGAGGTACTGCAATCCATGATGTTCTGACACAGGCGCTGTACGCCCTCCCGCTCCAGGCCTAGTGTCCTGAGCAAAGCCTCTGGGATCTCATCACTCGCCTCATCACCGATATCATGCTGTTTTAATAGCCGGTTGGCCAAAAAGATAAGCAACACCTCGCTGCGGTGCTGGCCGGTATAGGAGACATCATGGTGGTGCCGGATACTGCGGACAACGACCGGGGGCAGGTCCCAGCGGCGCATCAGGTCGGCACCCAGCTCAGCATGGGTCATGCCGTACAGCTTGCATTCGAGTTGCCAGACAGGCTTCCCGGCTTGCTGCTGCGCCAGCATTTCAAGCTCGGCGTGTTCCTCTCGGAAACAATGATTCAGGATCAGCATACCCACATTGTGCAGTAGCCCGGACAGGTATACGCCACCCGGTTTCAACTTCATATGGGCGGGCACTTCGCGGGCCAGGCCCTCTGCCAGCGTCGCGCAATAGACGGCATGACGCCAGACACGATCCGTACCAAACCGCCCCTGTTGTTTGCCGGTAAACACCTTGCCGGCGGCCATGCCAAGGGCAATATTGTTCGCCATATCGACGCCCAGGACACTGTAAATAGCCTCGTCCAGGCTCTCGATCTGCCCCGAGTAGGCAAACCAGGGTGACTGCGCATAACGCATGATCTGTGCGCTGATTGCCGGGTCGCTCGCCACGACGCGTGCCACATCGGCAGGCATGGTCTCGGGGTCACTGCTAAGGCGCAGCAACTGTGCGACCACATCCGGCATGGGTGGTAAATCCTGCAGGTTCCCCACCTTTTCTCGCATCATGCGTGCGCGGGATTGCACTTTCTGCACCTCGACACTGGCCGTACCCGTATTCATTGCGGCCCTTGGCGCATTCTCGAGGGTAAAAGACAGTTGGGTCGCAGAGGCCTGCAAGCGCATAAAGTCCTGCCTGCATACCTGCAGCAGGCCCTGGCCACTGCCATCTGGCAGGAAAATCCTCTCGCTGTCGGCAAAACTTGTATCCAGTAGCGTGGCGACCCCGTATAAGGGCGCCAGCGGCGGGATCGCGCCGATATGCATAGCGCCAAAGACCTCGGCTGACTCCTCCGGCCAGGCCAGCTCAAAATCCCTCGACAAGGCCTGTTTCAGAGCCACGAAATCAATGCTCTTCCCCACTGGCAGCACGGCCATAAGGTAACCTTTTGCATCGCGCAGTAAAGTGGCTCGGGCAAACTGATATAGCGGGATAAACAGCTGCCGGGCAACCTGTTCAAGGGACAGCGCAGGCGGGTGGGGGATATGCTCACAGTGAATGCCGCACTTTTGCAAGAATACCCTGACTATTTGAGTGCTCATTCAGATCCTACAAATTACTTAATACAATCATTCTAATTGATTATTATTACAGGGGTTATTGATTTTCACAAGGCCTTACATACATTATTAAAGGGGGCATTTCTGGGGTGAGTCTGGCCCGAGTACTATCCGGGTCATCGCGGTATTAACGCCAGCGGTGGCGATCCAGCCAGTTGGCGACCTTCGACCAGAAATATTGCTGTAGACGGGTCAAGGTATTGCGTTGTTGCCAGGCCGACAGCGCCAGGGCCCGGCTCTGCTCAAAATCGGTGATAAACTGTCGACAGACCTGTTCGGCAAACCCCGCCGAGTGTATGGCCAGATTCGCCTCAAGGTTCCAACGCAGGGTCCAGCGGTCAAAATTGCTCGAGCCCATGGTCACCCAGTCATCACAGAGCAGAATCTTGCTATGCAAGACCTGCGGCTGGTACACATAGATCTTCACACCCTTACGCAGCAGACCGGCGTAGTGGCGCTGTCCCGCCAGGTTCACCGCCGGGTGATCCGACTTCCCCGGCACCAGCAGACGCACATCGACACCACGTCTTGCCGCCAGCAACAGGGCACGTCGCAGGCGGCGTACCGGGATAAAATACGGTGTCGACAGCCATACCTGTCGCCTGGCCTGGCCGATCGCCCGCATCACACTACTGCGAATCGCCTGGCCACCAAAACCATAACCCACCAGCAACTGTGCAGGCACATCGCCCCTGGCCAAATCCGCATCCCGGAATTGCTCCGCGGGACCAACCCCGGTCAGTTGCTGCCAAAGACGATCAAACACCTGCTGACAATCGAGCAGTACCGGTCCCTGGATCGCCAGCATGGTTTCACGCCAGGCCGGGGCCTGCCCACGTTCGATAAAGGCATCGGTGATCCCGGTCCCACCAGTAAAACCGTAGTGGGCATCAATAAGCAGGAATTTACGGTGATCCCGGGCGATATTTTTTTTCCAATGAGACAGGGGGTACCAGCGCAAGGGGTTATAAAAGACCAGTTCAATCCCGGCGTGACGAATTTGTTCGCGGTCACGTAGCGCCAGGCCACGCGCGCCAAAATCATCCAGCAATAAACGTACGTGGACATCCCGCTCGACCGCGGCACTCAGCGCCTGGATAAAATCCGTGGCCACCTGTCCGGATTCAAACAGGTACATCTCCAGACAAATCGACTCTTGTGCGGCCTTGATCGCCGCCAGCATGCGTGGCAAGAACACCTTGCCATTAATCAGCAACTCAAACTGGTTGCCCTCGCGAAGGGGAAAATGGCTCGCCATCGATTTCTTTTTGCCCGTCATGGACAAGCCTAGCCATTACGCGCCATGTAGATCAGCAGAATAATAAACAACACCATCCCGCCGATCGGCAGCAGGAAACCCGCCCAGTCTTTTTTCGCCTGTTGGCTGCGCTCCCAGGTGGCCTTAATACCGGGACGGAACAGAAAGATCAGGCCCACGACCAAAACGCCGATTAAGAGTTTTTCCCAGAGCTCCAGTGCCTGCATGTATAATCTCCTGTCTATCTAGCGAGTTAACACAGACTCACAACGAGTCCGTTAACCATCATAACGAGGTCGGAGTAAACAATGAAGCTTGCCGGTCACTTGCGCAAGATGCGCGTTAGCCTGGAGTCACCCGTTACCTACACCCTACTGGTCGATAATGAGGCCGAGACTCTTAATCCGCATGTCGGCAAACGCCTGCGCATGGCATATAGCGGCGATATTCACTGCCTCGCCTGTGGTCGCAAAACCAGCAAGAGTTATAGCCAGGGACATTGCTACCCCTGTTCACAAAGCCTGGCCTCCTGTGACCTGTGCATCATGAAGCCGGAGACCTGCCACTACGCGGCCGGCACCTGTCGTGAACCGCAATGGGGTGAACAAAACTGCATGCAGGCCCACTACGTCTACCTGGCCAATTCCTCTGGTATCAAGGTCGGCATTACCCGCGCGCCGCAAATTCCCACGCGCTGGATTGACCAGGGTGCCAGCCAGGCCCTGCCGATCTTTCGCGTCTCACACCGCTACCTCTCAGGCCTGGTCGAGGTCGCCATGAAAGACCATGTCTCGGACCGCACAGACTGGCGTCGTATGCTCAAGGGTGCACCGGAGGCCGTGGACCTGGCGGCACAGCGTGATGCCCTGTTTACGCAGACCCGTGATGCCGTGCAGGCACTGGCAAGTCGCTTTGATGACAATGCCATCGAATGGCTTGATAACGCGCCGATCGTCGAAATCGACTATCCGGTGCATGCCTACCCCGACAAGGTCCGCTCACTGAACTTTGACAAGACGCCGCTCATCGAAGGCACCCTGCAGGGCATCAAGGGACAATACCTGCTCCTTGATACCGGTGTATTGAATATCCGTAAGTTTGCCGGTTATTATGTCGAGGTAGAACTCGATTAAAAACGCCGGGATGACCTAAGCGATTAGGGGCAGGGACGCCCGGGCAGAGGGCTATCACTAATGGAGGAGAGTATGTCTGAAGGTCATCCTGAACCGGCACACAACAAACGTGTATTTCCGCGCATGGTGGCGACATGCCCGGTGCTCTACCGTACCCATGAAGAAGAACGCTGGTGCGTGGGCATGTTACTCGACTTTTCAGCCACGGGTGTGCTCATGACCTGCAACCGAGACCTCCCGATCGGCACCTTGATCAGCCTGCGCCTGGAGCGCGGCCGTCATCGCGACCTGCCGGCCCTGAGCGGCTCGGGCAACATCGTTCGTTGTGACAAGCTCTCGATAGTAAAATATGAAGTGGCCTGCAAACTGACTCACATCGACCCACCTGACAAGGCCGGCAGCTAGCCTGATACCGGCCCTTTATAGCAGCCATTGGCGAAGACCCTAGTTAACCGATAAGTGGCTGGTGTCGATTTGGGCCGGCGGGACCTCTTCGCCCTCCACCAGTCGTACCCCCGGGGCATCCATAGACATGCTGTTAGTATCAATGTTGGCCGGCGGGGTCTGACTCGGCTCGACCAGGGTAATACCCACCTCGGCCATGTCTATGCCGTTAGTATCAATGTCGGCCTCGATCACGTCCTCGTGCTCGGCCAGTTGTACACCGGGCTCGGCCATATCCATACTGCCGATATCAATGTTCGCCTCCGGCACAATCTGTTGCTCGACCAGTTGCACACCAGGCGCGGCCATATCCATACTGCCGGTATCAATGTTCGCCTCCGGCACAACCTGCTGCTCGACCAGTTGCACACCGGGCGCGGCGATACTAATGGCTGATGATGGGGCTTCTGACGGCGCGGTTTGTGGGGTGACAGGGCCAGTCGCGGGAATGACGGTCTCTGCCTTGGCGGGTGCCTGGCCCGACGACATGTCCTGCACTTCGCAGATCGCACCGGCGCGCAGCATGGTGGACTGGTATTTTTCGGCCATCGCCTGGTCGACCTGTTTTTTCAGGATCAGGCGTCTGCCACAAAAGAGTTTATCAACCTGCTCGGGTGCCAGCTTAAACAGGCGCGCCACATTGCCCTTGACCATATCAAGCTCGGCACCATCGATAATGCGCCCACTGAAGATCACCTGATATTGCCCTTCTGCCATTTTCGCTCCAGTTTAAGTTTTCTTGAGGTTTATTCGTCTCTGAGGAAAATAGTAGTCACTGGCTGGGCATTTATCAATCTGTAATGCGATAGGTCGCTTACTGGCTATGTTGGGTCTTGATGATTTTCTCAACCGTCTGTGAAATCGCTGTCGACATATTGGCATCTTTTTTAATGACATAATCAGGGTCACTATCACGCCCGCAAGACTCAAGGTCTTTCGAGGTTAATAACACGCTGGGGATATTATGATTACGCCGCTTTGACAAGCGTAATGCGGTGATCATGGCAAAACCATTGAGATCGGGCAGCTCCATATTAGAAATAATAAAGTCGAAGTTTTCATGCAACAACCTGCCCAATGCATGATAACCACTTTCGGCAAATGATAAGGTCACCGTGTCATTATCCAGGGCGGATATACACATCTGCTGGTGCAGGCCCGGGGCCATTACCAGCAGCCCACTAAACTGGTAGTCACAGCCCTTGCCGCGTAGCTTATCCAGCTCGTCTTCAATAACGGTAAAGTCTTCACCGCCGGTATTGATCAAGTCGAGTGTTTGTCGCAAGACATCGATAAAACGCAGCCACACCACCACCTTGTCATGATTGAGCAAAGACTGTTTGTCCTCGACCTTGACGATCTCGTCTTCAAGGGCATGACAAACTGTTGAGATGATCGGCAACCCATGGGTACCGGCACTGCCTTTGATACTGTGCACATGGCGATAGAGTGACTCGTACTGCTCGGTGAATGCCGCACTCTTCTCCAGTTCGAGGATTATCCCCTCCACCTCCCCAAGCCGCGAGGGTAACTCGGTGACAAAGTCAGCACGCAACAATGCCAACATCTTGCTGACATCCGGGGAGGGAGTTTTGCTTTTATCAACCATTAACTGACTCTAGTACAAGGTTATAAGACCGACAACGAGGCCGCCCCCTATATTATCGACGGACAGGCGAGAGACTTTAAATAACTCTATTATTTTTTTTATGGCTTTTAGCCTGCCGGACATTTTTTTTCGATAAACTATACAGACGATGCGCGACTACAAACACTTTCACTACGGCCTTATCACACTATTGTACTGGTTGTTCACCCTCAGCGATGGCGCGTTGCGCATGCTGGTATTGTTGTACTTTCACCAGCTGGGTTTCGATGCCTTGCAGATTGCCTCACTGTTTCTCTTCTACGAAGTCTTTGGCATCGTCACCAACCTGGCCGGGGGCTGGATTGCCGCGCACACGGGGCTGCGCCTGACCCTGTATGCCGGGCTTGGTCTGCAGGTGATCGCACTGGGTATGCTCGGCCTGATGGATCAGGCCTGGTCGCAGGGGCTACTCATAGTCTATGTCATGGTTGCCCAGGCCCTGTCCGGGATCGCCAAAGACCTGACCAAGATGAGTGCCAAGAGCGGTGTCAAGCTGGTGGTGGAGAGTGATCGGCCCGGTCACCTCTATCACTGGGTGGCCCTGCTTACCGGCTCAAAAAATGCCCTGAAGGGCCTCGGTTTCTTCCTCGGCGGCCTGCTGCTTTCGACGATCGGCTTCCAGGCCAGCCTCTTCAGCATGGCCGCGGTCCTGCTCGCCGGCCTGCTCATTCTTGCCCCGGCGCTGCCAGGTGAATGGGGACAGGCCAGTCGCAAACCGAAATTCAAACAACTTTTCTCAAAGAGCCATGAGATTAACCAGCTGTCTGTGGCCAGATTCTTTCTGTTTGCGGCACGGGATGTCTGGTTTGTCGTTGGCCTGCCGCTTTATCTGGCACAACAGCTGAACTGGTCACCACCCCAGGTCAGTGGCTGGCTGGCGACCTGGGTGATCGGCTATGGCGTCGTCCAGGCCATGGTGCCGCGCTTTATCCGGCGCGGCCAGCACCCGCATGGCGGCACGGCCTTGAAGGTGCTCGGCTGGTTGATCCTGAGTCTCGGCCTGTTGCTGGCCTTGCTGCAGTCCGGTCTCTCCCCGGCACTGGCCATTTTTGTCGGTCTGGCCTTGTTCGGCATTGTCTTTGCCATCAACTCCGCCATCCACTCTTACCTGATACTGGCCTATGCCGAACATGACGGGGTTACACTGGATGTGGGTTTTTACTATATGGCCAATGCCGCCGGCCGTCTGCTCGGTACGATCCTGTCGGGGCTATTGTTTACACAGTTTGGGCTGACCGGCTGTCTGCTCGGCGCTGTGGGCCTGCTGCTCGGTGCGCTGGCCTTTAGCCTGCGCCTGCCGCGCGCCCCTTAACTCTGGCGGGCCGGACCAAAATTAAAGCCCACTGACAGGCGCATCTGCTGGCTCAGATTTTTGCTCACGGCGTGAGGCATGTCGGGGGGGAAACATACCAGTCGGCCGGCATGCGGACTCAGTGTATAAGGCCCCGTCTGCGATTCCAGGATCAGGTCACCGGAGCCCTGCGGGGCGGTCACGTAATAGACAGCAGAGAGACGCTCATCGTCATCATCGTGGGTATGTATCTGGGTGCTCTGTCCGGGTGACATGGCGTTAAACCAGAATCCCGCCTGCAAGGCTTGTGGGTCGCCGAGAAATACCTGCGCGGCAGCAATCGCCTGCTCGATGACGTTTGCCATCGCCGGCACCTGCTCGGTGCCCAGATAGATATTCTCAAACCGACCATCAATAAAGTGACTGCGCTGGACGTCGGCATCACCCTGGTGAAGCATGAAATCACGCAGGATGTCACGATTCAGCATCTCGGTCCCGACCAGTTCCTGAATAAAGACACCCTTGGGCAGTGGCATGTTTACAGTCCCAGTAACTCGACGAGTATGGATTTGGCGATTACGCCAACAAAGCCCAGTCCCAGGCCAATAAACAGGATGATAAATCCATAGCGACCCGCCTTGGACGCCTCACCCAGTTTATAAATAATATATAGCATATAGAGGATCAGCCCACCGACGCAGATGATCAGGGCATACTCTTCGAATACTTCAATACTCATAGTTGCTATCCCACCGGGATGTTTGCCTCGACTGGACGGGCGGCCAGTATAGCATATTAGTAAACCCTTATATTCTCCTGAGGCCCTGACCTGTAACCACCCTGCCCCTGCTGCTATTCTGGGCACGAACCCCAGAGGACAGTAACAGTCCCGGAACCAACAACCCGCAGACCTGTCAAAGCTTTTAGTTTTGCTACCCACACAGAGAAACTCCGATATGCCAAAAATAACCCTTGCAGCGATCTACACGCTCCTCCTCGCCAGCCTGCTCGTGTTCGCCGCCAGCAGCCAGGCCGCCGGCCTGACGGATTTTACCGGGACACCGCGCAGCATTGAGGACTATAGCGGCAAGGGAAAATGGTTGGTGGTCATGTTCTGGGCCTCCGACTGCCATATCTGCGCCAGAGAGGCCCACGAATACGTGGCACTTCATGACAGGAACAAGGATGGTAATGCCCGCGTACTCGGCATCACCATCGATGGCCTTGCCAATAAAGAGGCGGCGCAGGGCTTTGTCGATGAGCACAAACTCAACTTCCCAAACCTTATCGGTAACGCCGAGGATATTGGCGCCATGTATTACGATATGACCGGCGAGTTCTGGGTCGGCACGCCCACCTTCTTCGTCTTTGACCCGACAGGCAAACTGCGCGCGGCACAGGCCGGAGCGGTACCTGCCGAGGTCCTGGAAAGTTTTATTGCCGAGAACAGTTAAAGAACAGTTAATATGGATTGATGCTTGATGATCACCTTCATCAAGCATCAATCTACGTCGGTCCCTCTCGCACTGTCTCATAGAACCCCTTTGGGTTTCATTATGAGTACCCTACCTATCTTCGATAGGTCAAGGCACCGTGTGCTTCGGGACATTCGTATATCCTATACATCGGCCCTTCCCGCGCGTCCATGCGCTTCAGGGCACTAGCATGTCCTATACGTCGTATCCGAGGTTTGGGGATAACCAGCGTTCGGCCTCGGCCAGGGACATACCCTTGCGCTTGGCATAATCTTCAACCTGATCACGGTTGAGCTTGCTGACGGCAAAGTAACTGGAATCAGGGTGTGCATAATAGATACCACTCACCGCCGCTGTCGGCAGCATGGCCATCGACTCGGTCAGGGTGATACCGGCGTTATTATCCACATCGAGCAAATCCCACAGTAACAGCTTTTCAGTGTGATCCGGCGAGGCCGGGTAACCTGAGGCGGGGCGAATGCCCTTGTATTGCTCCTTCACCAGTTCTTCATTTGTTAAAGCCTCATCACTCGCATAGCCCCAGAACTCCTTACGCACGCGCTCGTGTATGCGTTCGGCAAAGGCCTCGGCGAGGCGGTCGGCCAGCGCCTTGAGCATAATAGAATGATAGTCATCGTGATCCGCTTCAAACTCGGCGACCTTTTCATCGATACCGATACCCGTGGTCACCGCAAAACCACCGATGTAGTCGGCCTTGCCACTATCTTTCGGTGCCACAAAATCAGACAGACACAGATTCGGTTTGCCCGGTGGTTTTTCCTGTTGCTGGCGCAGGTTGTGCAGCGTCATGCGTACTTCGCTGCGCGATTCATCCGTATAGACCTCGATATCATCATCGTTAACACTATTCGCCGGGAACAGACCGATCACGGCACGGGCCTTGAGCCAGCCTTCGTTGATGATCTGGTCGAGCATGGTCTCAGCATCGGCAAACAACTTGCGTGCCTCTTCGCCCTTCTCCGCATCGTCGAGGATCTTCGGATAACGGCCCTTCATTTCCCAGGCATGGAAGAACGGTGTCCAGTCGATATAATCACGCAACTCCTGCAAGGGGTAGTCATCAAAGACCTGCACGCCCATTGTTGCCGGTACCGGAGGTATATAGGAACCCCAGTCTATGGCCTGCTTTTTCGCGCGCGCTTCATCCAGCCTCAGCCACTTGGTCTGCGCGCGGCGACCGGCATGATTGATGCGCACAGTGTCATATTCTTCACGTAAGGCACTGGTAAAGTTTTCACGCAGGTCTTCGCTGATCAGGTTCTGCGCCACCCCCACGGCACGCGAGGCATCCTTCACCCACACGGTGGTGCCATGATAGTTTTGTTCGATCTTCACCGCGGTATGCGCCTTCGAGGTGGTTGCGCCACCGATCATGATCGGGATATCAAAACCAAGACGTTCCATCTCCTTGGCCATGTGTACCATCTCATCCAGTGAAGGTGTGATCAGACCACTCAGGCCAACGATATCGACATCATGTTCCCTGGCGGCCTCAAGGATCTTGTTGGCCGGGACCATCACACCCAGGTCAATAACTTCGAAGTTATTACACTGCAGGACCACGCCAACGATGTTCTTGCCGATGTCATGCACATCGCCCTTCACCGTGGCCATGAGGATCTTGCCATTAGTCTGCACGGCCCCTGACTTCTCCGCTTCAATATAAGGTATCAGGTGGGCGACGGCCTTTTTCATCACGCGTGCCGACTTTACGACCTGCGGCAGAAACATCTTGCCATCACCGAACAGGTCACCGACCACGTTCATACCATCCATGAGCGGACCTTCGATTACCTGGATGGGACGATCAAACTGCTGACGCGCCTCTTCGGTGTCTTCAATAACATACGTGTCCATACCCTTAACCAGGGCATGCGCGATACGCTTGGCCACCGGCCAGCTGCGCCATTCAAGGTCTTCTTCTTTTTTGGCAGTCGTGCCATCGCCACGGTATTTGTCGGCAATCTCGAGCAGGCGTTCCGTGCCATCCTCACGGCGATTCAGCACCACATCTTCGACACGCTCGCGTAATTCCTCCGGCAGGTCATCATAGACCGCCAGTTGTCCGGCATTGACAATGCCCATATCCATACCGGCCTTGATGGCGTGATACAGGAACACCGCATGGATTGCCTCGCGCACCGGGTTGTTACCGCGGAAAGAAAACGATACGTTCGACACGCCGCCACTAACCATCGCGTGCGGCAGCGTGTTCTTGATCTCGCGGGTCGCCTCGATAAAATCGATGCCGTAGTTATTGTGCTCTTCGATACCGGTGGCGACGGCAAAGATATTCGGGTCAAAGATGATGTCTTCTGCTGGGAAGCCAACCTGCTCAGTCAGAATCTTGTAGGCACGTGTACAAATCTCCACCTTGCGTGTCTGTGTGTCGGCCTGGCCCTCCTCGTCAAAGGCCATGACGATGATCGCCGCGCCGTAACGGCGACATAATTTCGCCTGGCGGATGAAGTTTTCCTCGCCCTCTTTCATCGAGATCGAGTTCACTACACCCTTACCCTGGATACACTTCAGACCGGCCTCGATAATCGGCCACTTCGAGGAGTCGATCATGACAGGCACACGCGAGATATCCGGTTCACTGGCAATCATATTCAGAAAAGTGACCATGGCCTGTTCACCATCAAGCATACCCTCATCCATGTTTACATCGATGATCTGCGCGCCGTTCTCTACCTGTTCGCGCGCGACAGTAAGGGCCTCGTCATATTGCTCGTCGAGGATCAAACGTTTGAATTTCGCCGAACCGGTAACGTTGGTGCGTTCACCCACGTTCACAAACAGAGAATCTTTTGTAATATTACATGGCTCAAGGCCGCTCAGGCGCGTGGTAAAATCTTTCTGCCTTGGCTGGCGTGGCGGGTACTTGCTAACCGCAGCCGCGATGGCCTTAATGTGCGCCGGTGTCGTGCCACAACAACCACCGATAATATTCAGGAAACCGTTTTGCGCCCACTCCTCGATCTCGGCGGCCATCTGCTCGGGTGTCTCGTCGTATTCACCAAACTCGTTTGGCAGGCCGGCATTCGGGTGCGTGTTGATATGACAGTTGGCTATGCCTGCGATCTCTTCGACGTACTGGCGCAGTTCCTTGGCACCCAGTGCGCAGTTAAAACCAAAACTGACCGGTTGGATGTGGTTCAGCGAGTTCCAGAAGGCCTCTGCAGTTTGCCCGGATAGCGTGCGGCCAGAGGCATCGGTAATCGTCCCCGAGATCATGACCGGCAACTTGGTGTTGTGCGCCTCGAAATATTCCTCGATGGCAAATAGCGCTGCCTTGGCATTCAAGGTATCGAAGATGGTCTCGACCAGCAGGATGTCGGCGCCACCATCGACCAGGCCTCGAATGGATTCGCCATAGGCCTCCCTGAGCTGATCAAACGTGATGTTACGAAATCCAGGGTTATTCACATCCGGCGAGAGACTACAGGTGCGATTGGTCGGGCCGAGTACGCCGGCGACAAAGCGCGGCTTGTCGGCCTTTTCAAATTCATCACAGGCGGCCCGGGCAATCGCCGCGGCCTCGCGGTTGATCTCATAGACCAGTTCCTCCATCTCATAGTCGGCCATCGAGATCGAGGTCGCGTTGAAGGTGTTGGTCTCGAGGATATCGGCGCCGGCCTCGAGATAGGCCTTGTGAATATCACTGATAATCTGCGGCTGGGTCAGTACCAACAGGTCGTTATTGCCTTTGACATCACAGCCCCAGTCAGCAAAACGTTCGCCGCGATAATCGGCCTCTTCCAGCTTGTAGGTCTGGATAAGACTACCCATAGCGCCGTCGAGGATAAGGATGCGCTCGGCCAATACCTGGTGAAATAACTGTGTGCGACTATTTTGTTCTGACATGAATTCCAAACCCGTTCTTGTGCCGTGCGCAGCTCAGGCTGCACCGCACTACCTTAAATTAAGGCGGTATTGTAGCACAGGTCCTTGTTAAATA
Organism: Sulfuriflexus mobilis; assembly: GCF_003967195.1. Taxonomy (NCBI): domain Bacteria; kingdom Pseudomonadati; phylum Pseudomonadota; class Gammaproteobacteria; order Chromatiales; family Granulosicoccaceae; genus Sulfuriflexus; species Sulfuriflexus mobilis. The sequence goes on from NZ_AP018725.1 coordinate 3,012,474, forward strand.
AGGGAGATGGCGCTATATGTCGACACCGGGTGGCTAGCCTTAGGTGCCCAGGGTGGTATAGAAACCCGGTTTTTTCCTGCTCTTCGCCTTGGACTTGTACATCAAGGCATCGGCATGTTTAACAAAGCTGTCTATATCCATAAACTCATCCGGGCCCATACTGGTAATGCCCAGGCTGAATGAGATGCCCTTATTTTCGCTGGCCTCGAAGGTTTTTATAATGCGATCGGTCAGCACCCGGGCCTCGTCGGGGTTTGTCTTCGGCAGGATCAGGCAAAACTCGTCTCCCCCATATCGACAGCCAATATCGGTATCACGCAGCTCGGCCATGGTGACCTTGCCGACGAGTTCCAGCACGGCATCACCCTCTACGTGCCCTTCCGTGTCATTGAGGTTTTTGAAGCCATTCAAATCGAAATAACACAGGCTCAAAACTTCCTGGTAGCGTTCGCTATTTGCGACTTCACGCCGCAGGTGATCATAAAATGCACGTTGGTTATACAAACCTGTTAAGGCATCTTTTAGCGATAACTCCTCAAGTTGTCGGGTTCGCGTGGCCACTTCGTCTTCCAGGTTTCTCGCATAATCAGCCACCTCTTCTTTTGCCATATTGACTTCGGAGATCAGGCTGGCGATATAAGTATCGAAGACTAACTGGATATCGAACATCAGTAATTTGTTAATGGCCTGCTCGAGGGACTTGACCTCCTGACTCTCTTCTTTACCGAAAAACTGCATAGTAATGGTTTTCAGCAGGACCTTGCGCAACAAATGTACGGCGGCGATATACAGCTTCGGCGAAACCCCGATACGCTGATGAACCTTACCGATACGCAGGCGACGGTTGACGTATTCCTCATCATAGTGACCATCAAACAGTTCAAGGATATAACGGCGCATGGCGCTTTGCAGGCGGCGCAGGGTCTCGGCATCACCAATCAGCAGGGAAATTTCCGTTACCTGAATCTGCCGCTCGTAAAACTGTGCAACGATACCATCAATATATTTATTGAATAAGGGTTTATGGTACAGCAAGATGGCCTCATCATCTGCGGTGAAGTCGAGTAATTCCTTACGCTTTTCGATCTCTCGCTTGGTGATCTGTAGTTGCTCGGCCAATGTTTGTTCGAGTTGTTCCATAGGCTACCTGCCCGTTATTTATACTTGAATTATCCTCGTAAGATTATCGGCAGACATAACAAGAACTCAAGATCTCCGCGGATATCTCGCGTATTACCACTGAAACCTTATTGAAATCAGCACAGGCCTAAGTCTGCTTTTCGACACGAAGTACGACACCGTCCACCCCGGTCACGCGTACTTGCACACCACTTGCACAATCCAAACCCTCTATCTTCCAGGTACTGTCATCTACCTGCAGTTTTCCCTGGCCGTTCACAATCGGCTCGTCGAGTGTAAAGGTGCGTCCCACGTATTGCTCGCCACGACGGTTCAGTGAGGGTTGATCGGTGGCTTCGGGATTTTTATTACGCCACTGACGAAACATGACAATACTGACCACCGAGACAATGGCAAAGGTTATAAACTGCATCTGCCAGTCCAGGGTCGGTATAAATACCAACAGGATACTGTTAACGGCTGCGGCTATACCCAGCCAAAGCAGAAAGGCGCCAGGGGCAAACATCTCAAGAATAATCAACACGGCAGCAATAATGCCCCAGTGCCAGGCATTCAATTGTGTAAACAATTCCATTACTGCACATCCTTGTTAAAGGCCTGCTTGGCGATCTCGCCAATACCCCCGATGGCACCGATCACACTCGAGGCCTCAAGTGGCAGGAACAGGACTTTCTGGTTATCGGCGGCACCAATTGTCGTCAGGGCCTCAATATACTTATTCGCCACAAAGTAGTTAATCGCCTGTATATCGCCTTTGCCAATGGCCTGCGAGACCATCATGGTCGCCTTGGCCTCGGCCTCGGCCAGACGTTCACGGGCCTCGGCCTCACGGAAGGACGCCTCCCTGTCACCCTCGGCCTTGAGGATCGCGGCCTGTTTTTCACCCTCAGCCTTGAGGATCTCGGCCTGACGAAAACCTTCTGCATCGAGAATATTGGCGCGCTTGTCACGCTCGGCCTTCATCTGTCGGCCCATCGCCTCAACCAGGTCTCGCGGCGGTGAAATATCCTTGATCTCGATTCGCGTCACCTTCACACCCCAGGGCGTGGTCGCATCATCAACCACTGACAGCAACTCCGCGTTGATCTTGTCACGCTGTGAGAGCAGCTCGTCGAGGTCCATCGAGCCCATGACGGTACGGATGTTGGTCATGGTCAGGTTGAGGATCGCATTATCGAGGTAGCTCACCTCGTAGGCGGCCTTGGCGGCATCCAGTACCTGCGAAAACACCACGCCATCGACCGTGACCATGGCATTGTCCTTGGTGATGATCTCCTGCGAAGGCACATCAAAGACCTGCTCCATCATGTTTATCTTGCGGCCAATCGAATCGATGACCGGCACAATGATATGCAGGCCCGGGCGCAGGGTCTTGGTGTAACGACCAAAGCGTTCCACCGTATATTCCATCCCCTGCGGCACGACCTTGGCCCCCATGAAAACGAGGCTGATGCCGACCACGAGGAAGGCGATAATGAATAAATCCGCTGAGGCAATATCTAAAAAAGGCATGTTGTGTCTCCTTGTGTCATTATTATTCTGCTAGCGCCAGTATAGTGTGAGTCGGGCAAGGCTTACATCCAGACTGACAACTATTGATATGGGGTCTATGCAGCGCATATATGGCATTAAAATCCCATATAAAGGAACTTTACCCTTAAATGGATTATATATTTACCACTATTAATAAGATTTAACATAATTTCAGTACAATTTGATATGTTGTCACTACTTTAGAGATTTATAGCATTTAATTTACAATTTTTTTATATAAGTGGGAAAAAATCCATAATGAGTAGTGAAAGCGTGATTGTCGCCCGTTTTGATAGTATGCCCGAGGCCCATATTGCTATGGGGCGGCTACAGGCCGAAGGGATCGAGGCCTGGCTAGCCGATGAGCACCTGGTACAGACCGACTGGTTGTACAGTATTGCCGTCGGCGGCATCAAACTACAGGTCCGGCCGGAACAGACACAACGCGCACTGGAGATCCTGAATACCGACTATTCCAGCGAGCTCGAGGCCGAAGACTAGGCCTCAGACCGGTTTCTGCAAACGCCGCAAAAATACGCCCATCTCCTTGGCGGCCTGTTTGTCGCCCTGCTCCTCGGCCACCTTGATGCCCTGCCCATAGGCCTGCATCGCCGCCGTTGTCTCGCCGGCGGCCGCCAGTGCCTTGCCATAGACCTTCCAGGCTGCCGAATAATCCGGCTTTTGCCGCACCGCCTCAGCCAGGTGTTCACAGGCTTTCGCATGGGCCTCTGCCTTCAGGTATTCATTGCCGAGGCTAAAACGCAGTAAAGCATTATCCTGTCCGCTGGCCAGTAGCTTTTCAAAGTTTTCCACGCTGCTCATATTCGCCTCTGCGCCACCAGCATGGCCACACTACGCTGGCCTTTCCCCATCGTGCCGACCAGACCCTCTTCACGGTAGGCCAGCAGGTGCAATCTATTAAACAACCTCAGTAGTTCATTTTCACGCAATAAATAATCCGGATTCGACGGCCCGAGTCCCGGTGGCTTTTCCCGTATAAAGGTTTCGTAAAACAATAGACCATTCGGTTTTAGTGCATTCATTAAAGCAGGTGCGAGGCCTCGATCGAGATAATAACTCACCACAATGACATCAAAACTGTTTGCCGGCGGTGGTGCCTGCTCCACATCACGCACACTGGCCCGAATCGCCAGACCACGTGCATCGGCAAGACTTTGCAGATGCTCTACTGCCACCGAAGACAAATCCCAGGCCTGGGTTTGTAAACCCTGCTCTGCTAATAACAGGGCGTTGCCGCCACGGCCACAGGCCAGGTCCAGTGCCTCACCTTCATTCGGTAACAAATGCGCAAACTCGCGTAGGGCATAACAAGCGGTGACCTCACCTTCTGCGGCGCGGTAGCGGGCATCCCACTTGGTGGTTAATTCTTCACTCATCCTAACCTTCTCACTGAGGGAGAGGGACAAAAGAATATGAAAACACCTTTAACGTCGCCAGAATGCAGGCGTCAGCAAAACCAAAAGTGTAAAAATCTCCAAACGCCCGAGTAACATCGCAAAACACAACACCCATTTAGCGGTGTCGTTAATATCACCATAGTGCAGGGCAACCTTGCCCAGGCCCGGGCCAAGGTTATTCATGCAGGCCGCCACTGCCGAGAAGGCCGTTACCTGATCAAGACCTGTGCCCATGAGGATTAACAGCATAATGCTGAAGGTCGCCACATAGGCAGAGAAAAAACTCCATACCGAATTTATGACTCGATCAGACACGGCCTTCTTGCCAATCTTGACCGGGATCTGCGCATTCGGATGGACCAGCCTGCGAACTTCACGCACCCCTTGTTTCAATAACAAAAGGAACCGGATCACCTTCATGCCACCACCGGTGGAACCGGCACAACCCCCAACAAAACTCGCAAACAGTAATAACACCGGTAACATCCCCGGCCAATTGGCATAACCGGTGGTGGTGAAACCTGTAGTTGTACCAATCGAGACCGTTTGAAAAAGCCCGTGACGAATCGATTCGCCGAAGGAGAAACTTTGGCTAATAAACAAATACGCCGCAGTGATCACAGCAACAATAAACAGGACGCTGACATACATACGTACCTCGGGATCATGCAGGTAGGGACGAATGCTCAGTGAACGCCAGGCCATAAAATGCATGGCAAAGTTCATGCCGGCCAGTAACATGAAGATGATCGCGACACTCTCGATAAGCGGGTTTTCAAAATAGCCCATGCTCAGGTCATGTGTCGAAAAACCACCAATCGCCACCGTGGAAAAGGCGTGGGCGATCGCATCAAAGGTGTTCATGCCACCAAAACGGTAGGCGAGGGCGCAGACTACCGTCAAGCCGAGGTAGATATACCAGAGTGCCTTGGCCGTTTCGGTAATACGCGGCGTCAGCTTGGAATCTTTCATCGGTCCCGGCGTCTCGGCGCGGAACAACTGCATGCCACCAATACCGAGCATCGGCAGGATTGCCACGGCCAGTACGATAATCCCCATGCCACCCAGCCACTGCAGTTGCTGGCGATAATAGAGGATGGCATGCGGCAGGGTATCCAGGCCGGTGATCACGGTGGCACCCGTGGTGGTCAGGCCGGAGAGGGATTCAAACGCCGCATCGGTATAAGAGAGACCAAGGTCTTTATAAAGCACGAAGGGCAGGGCGCCGAACAGACCCAGCACCGTCCAGAACAACACGACAACCAGGAAACCGTCGCGCAGGCGCAGCTCACGGCGTGAACGGTGTACGGGTAACCAGGCGGCAAGGCCGGTTACCAGGGTCAGGATAAAGGCCAGGATGAAGGGTCCCATGGCACCGTCGCCATAAAGCCAGGCCACTGCGGCCGGCGGCAACATGGTTATGCTGAACAGCATGAGCAGGATGCCAAGGATGCGTTGTATGGCAATCGGTTGCATGAGTTTAGATAAAGGTAATACCGACCTGGAAGAGTTTTTCCACCTCGGCGATACGGCTCTTGTCTACGAGGAACAGGATCACGTGGTCATCTTCCTCAATCACGGTATCGTGGTGGACGATGATCACCTCTTCACCGCGAACGATGGCACCGATAGTGGTGCCCTTCGGCAATTTGATCTGCCCAACGGCTCGGCCGACCACCTTCGAGGTATGACTGTCACCGTGGGCAATTGCCTCAATGGCCTCGGCGGCACCACGACGCAGAGAGTGCACGACCACCACGTCACCGCGGCGCACGTGTGCCAACAAGCTACCAATGGTGGCCTGTTGGGGTGAAATGGCGATATCAATGATACCGCTTTGTACCAGGTCGACATAGGCGGCACGGTTGATAAGGGCCATAACCTTGCGTGCGCCCATACGTTTGGCCAGCATGGCGGAGAGGATATTTGCCTCATCGTCATTGGTCAGGGCACAAAACACATCGGTGTTCTCGATGTTTTCTTCCAACAACAACTCCTCGTCGGCCGCATCGCCGTAGAGGACGATAGTACTCTCCAGTTCCTCGGACAGTCTTTTGGTTGCATCATAGTTATGGTCGATCAGTTTGACCTGATATTTTGACTCCAGCGACTTGGCCAGACGACGGCCGATATTGCCGCCACCGGCCAGCATTACCCGCTTGCAGGGTTTATCCAGCTTGCGCAACTCACCCATCACGGCACGAATGTCTTTATTCGCCGCGATAAAAAACACCTCATCATCGGCCTCGATCACGGTCGTTCCTTCGGGAATGATCGCACGACCACGGCGGAAGATGGCGGCCACCCGCGTAGCCACCTTGGGCATGTGCTCGCGCAGGGCACGTAGTTCGTGACCCACCAATGGCCCGCCGTAGTAGGCCTTAACTGCCACCAGTGACACCCGGCCATCAGCAAAGTCGAGAACCTGCAGGGCGCCAGGATACTCAATCAGGCGTTCCACATAATCCTTGACCAGCTGCTCGGGGCTGATGAGTACATCGATAGGCAGGGCCTCCTGGGTAAACAGCTGTGGTCGCGAGAGGTATTCGACTTCACGTACACGGGCGATCTTGGTGGGGGTGTGAAACAGTGTATAAGCCACCTGGCAGGCGATCATGTTGGTCTCATCGCTGTTGGTTACAGCAAGAATCATATCGGCATCTTCGGCGCCGGCACGTGTCAGTACCCCGGGGTGCGAGGCATGGCCGACCACCGTGCCAAGATCAAAACGGTCCTGTAATTCCTGCAGACGCTGGATGTCGGTATCGACCACCGTAATGTCATTCGCCTCACTGACGAGATTCTCTGCCACTGAGCTACCGACTTGCCCGGCACCAAGGATGATGATTTTCATACCCGCTTACCCATCTGTACTACCTATCTTTTTTGTATCAATGCCCAGGGCACGCAGTTTGCGATACAAGTGGGTGCGTTCGATCCCGGCTAGTTTCGCCACCTTGCCAACGCTGCCGCCGGCCTCCTGCAGGCGATGTTCCAGGTAGGCCTTCTCGAACTGCTCACGCGCCTCACGCAGGGGCAGATCAAAAACCTGTGGCACACCCTGCATGCTTGACTGCGAGCGCAGACGATCTTCGTTCAGCATCGGTTCAATCTCATCCAGCTCCACCGAACTGCTGCCACCATTTATCAAGACCCGCTGAACCATATTCTGCAATTCACGGATATTTCCCGGCCAACCGTAATTACGCAGGCGGTTTTGCGCGGCAACACTGAAGCTGCGGTAAGGCAGGTGATCGTGGGTCACAAACAGGTCGACAAAATGATTGAGTAATTCAGGAATATCTTCGCTATGTTCGCGCAAGGCCGGGATCCGCACTGGCACCACACTGAGTTGATAATACAGGTCATCGCGAAATTCACCGGCGGCAACCTTTTGCTGCAAGTCATGATGGCTGGCGGCAATCACGCGCACGTCGATCTTCACGGCCTCACTGCCGCCGACCCGGACAAAGGAACCCGTATCGAGGGCGCTGACCAGGCGTCCCTGCGTTGCCAGGTCCATGTCGGCAATGTCATCAAAGAAGAGTGTGCCACCATTGGCCTGTTCAAGTCGACCATAACTGATCTTGCCGTTGCGCTCGCTACCGAACAGTTCCACTGCTGAATGTTCATCGGTTATCGAGGCGACCCCCACCTCGATAAAGGATCCTTTTCCGCGGTTACTCTTACTATGCAGGTAGAGGGCGGCCTGGTGTTTGCCGCTGCCCGGCTCACCGGTAATCAGCACACCCGCATCATGCTCGGCGACGCGCTCTATTTGTTCGCGTAACTGTTGCATACAGACACTCTTGCCCAACGGCTCGATCACGGGACGCAGGTGCTCGCGCATGTCGACGTTTTCGCGTTGCAGCTTGTCGGCCTCCAGGGCCCGTTCCGCCGTTAACAGCAACTTGGCGAGGGACAGCGGCTTCTCAATAAAATCGTAAGCGCCGAGACGGGTCGCCTCCACGGCGGTTTCCACCGTGCCATGCCCGGACATCATGATCACTGGGGCATTGCCTGTGCCTTCAGCCTGCCATTCCTTGAGAAGGGTGATGCCATCGACATCCGGCATCCAGATGTCCAGCAGGATCAAGTCCGGGCGGCGGGCGCGACGCGCCGCCCGGGCGGCAGCGGCATTTTCGGCCACGGTAACATCATAGCCCTCGTCGATGAGGATCTCCTGGACGAGGTTTCTGATGTCTGGCTCGTCATCAACAACAAGTATGTGTGCCGTGCTCATGAATGGATTCTTATATTGTGGGTTGTCTGCCCTTCAGGACATAGAGGTATTGTAGCGTGCTGTCGCCGTTTTACTACTGCGCTTGTGCCCTTATTCAGCATTCGTTTCAACATGCACTTCTTTTACGACATCACTATGCAGTACTGGTAAACGGATGACAATGCAGGCACCGCCCTGTTCGCTGTTTTCTGCCCAGACCATGCCACCATGTTCTTCAACGATCTTTTTCACTATCGCCAGCCCCAGCCCGGTACCCTTGGCCTTGCTGGAAACATAGGGTTCAAACAGTTCATTCTGCAAATCGGCGGGCAAACCCGGGCCCGTATCGCGTAGTCGCACTTCAACAAAGCGACAATTCGACTCCTCCATGCAGTGTGTCGTCACATACAGACTCGGTGCCGCTACCGCCTCCATGGCCTCGAGTGCATTCTTAATCAGGTTGTGCAATAACTGACGCAAACGCCCCTCGTCGGCCTCCACCTGCGGCATGGAGGCATCGAGTTCCAGTTCAATGTGCAGTGGCATTGCCTCGTTACGATACAGGTCAAGGACCTCATTGATCAGCGAATTCAGGTCCAGTGCTGCCAGTTTCATCTGCGGGGCGCGGGCATATTCTGAGAAGGCATCAACCATCGCCTTCATGGCCTCGACCTGCTGGACGATGGTATGCGTGGAGCGGTCCAGCACCTCGGCAGACTCGGCATCCATCGTCTTCAGGTACTTATGGCGCAGGCGTTCGGCGGAAAGCTGGATAGGCGTCAGTGGATTTTTGATCTCGTGCGCCAGGCGTCGCGCCACTTCGCCCCAGGCCGCGTCTCTTTGAGCCTGCACCAGGGTGGTGACATCCTCGAAGACGATCAGGCTATCACCCTCATGCAATGCCGTGGCCGGCAGGCGCACACCACGACAAACCACTACCCGGCGCCCGCCCCGGCCAAACAGGATAATTTCCTCACGCCACTCCGTTTCATCATCAAGATGCGGGGTGATGGCCTCGACGAAATACCTGATCGTCGGCTGTCTCTCGGCAAGTTGCGCAAAGGGCTGACCCCGCTCCTGTTCAAGCTCAACACCTAAAATCTGGACGGCGGCCTGGTTGTTGCTTCGCAGGGTATGTTGCTGGTCCAGGGTCAGCACGCCGGAACTCAGGTGCGCAAGCACACCCTCCATATAGGCACGCTGTTCCTCTGCCTGTTGCCGGCTTTGCTGGGCGTCATTACGTGCCCGCTCAATCCGGCGCGTCATCTGGTTAAACGACTGCACCAGGAAACCCAATTCATCATTGCCCGGTAATGGCAGGCGCTTGCTGTAATCTCCCGCAGCCACCGCGCGCGTCCCTTCAGCCAGGTCGGATATCGGTTCCACCATGCGCCGTGCCGAGAAAAACGCTGCCCACACCGCACTCAGGATACTCAGTAACAGCACCAGTGACAGGGTCAGGGTAAAAGAAAACTTCAGGGGCTGGCGCAGAAAGACCAGCTCTTTATATTTGGCAAAGGCCCCTTGCACACTGTCGGCGAGTTCACTTTGTCGTTCGGCAACCGGGAACAGGGCCTGTATCGCCCGCACCCCGAAACCCGGGCTCGCCACCGGCACACGTACCACCACACGGATGTGTAAACCCTTATCGCGAATCGGGTCCAGCCCGACATAGTGTTTGCCTTCCCGGATATAACCAAGGATGGACTCATCAGGACGATTCGGGTTTATCACCATAGAGTCACTGCCACTGCTCGATGCCACGATCCTGCTACCATCAAACAAGGTCATCTCGCGCGCACCGCTACGGCTGATCATGTCATCCAGCGCCAGGGCCGCTGTATCATCAGAAACATTGGCCAGCTCCACGGCCAGACTATCCATCTGCCGCAGCAAATCACGCATACGGTTATCCAGTGAGGTGCGTGACAATTCCAGTGAGTCGTCAAGCGCCTGTTCAATACGCACATCAAACCAGGAATCGATACCGCGATGCAGGAACTCCAGCGAGAAGTAATACACAATGGATACCGGCACGACGGCAATAACGATGAACAGGGTCAACAGGCGCGTTGTCAGACGAGAGCCCGGAGCGCCGCGCTTGTAACGCAAATACAGGCGATAAGCATTGGCCCCGATCATGATCACCAGCAGGGTGAGACCGATAATATTGGTGATCAGCAGGATCTCGTACTGGCGATTAAAAGTGGCCGAGTCGTCCGTGGCACCACTCATCAGGTATAGTGACAGTAACAGCAGGGCCGAGAGCAGGGTGGCCGATAAAGGCCCCATACTTAGCCGTTTCAGGAGCGTAAGGGACATACAAACCACTCGCTACGAATTTTCCAGTCACTGCTCAACCAGGCCACCGGGCGCAATGGGGCTGGCAGGGCATTGAGGTCGATCTCGCTGCGCAGGCGCACCTGATAGGTGGACGGTTTTCCCGTCAGCAGACGCTCATCCAGAATCGGCAAGGCGCGGATCTCACCCATGGTCAGCAGCGCGGTATTCAGGGAACGAAAATTTTGTTGCTGGCCACGACTCACATTTCTGACCAGGTACTGCTCACTCAGTGCGTGATACTCCAGGGTATAGACCTGTTGCAGGCTTGTAATCGATTTATTCCAGAGATAATTGCGTCGCTGTTCGATCTCGACCTGCAAACGGATCGTGATCGGCACGCCGTTTGCCAACGCCTCGTGTACCGGGTCACTGAACTGGTAACGGATATCGGCCTCCAGTTGATAAACCCCGTCCACCTGATGTGTCCGGGCATCCCGCACGGTAAATTCGGCCGCCTGCACGGCGACGGCAGATAACCCGAGTATGCCCAGGCACAGGGACACGAGTAACAAGGTCAAACCCGGCTGTTTTCTATCAATCGTCATGAATCGTGGCAGGCATTGCAAGCGCGGCTATCCGCGATCACACCTTATATATTTAATTATGGCTGATGTTATACCGCGCGCACGGCATACAAACAAATCCTCAGGCCTGTTTTTCCAACACGGCATAGTAAAACCCATCCCGGTCGGCCTCGCCCGGGAGTATCTGGCGACCGACCGTCTGCGCCTGTCCCCATTCGGCCTCGATGACCCTTTCCCGCGCCGCCGGCTGGCGAGACAGGAAGGCCAGCATTTGTCCGACGTTTTCGGCCTTGAGTACCGAGCAGGTCGCATAGACTAGGCGACCGCCCGGTCTGAGTAGCGGCCAGAGTGCGTCCAACAGGCCGGCCTGCGTGCGGACCAGGGCCTCGATATCCGTATCACGCCGCAGCCACTTTATGTCCGGGTGGCGGCGGATCACCCCCGTGGCACTGCAGGGCGCATCGAGCAGGATACGGTCAAACACCTCACCCTCACCCCAGGCCGCCACGTCTGCCGCATCGGCGACGCGCAGCTCAGCACTCAGCTCGAGACGATCGAGGGTCTCTGCCACCCTGCCCATACGGCGTTCATCATTGTCCAGCGCCACCAGCTCCGCCTCACCGCCCTGTGCGGCGACCCGCTCAAGGATGTGTCCGGTCTTGCCACCCGGTGCGGCGCAGGCATCCAGTATGCGCTGTCCTGGTTGCGGCTCCAGCAGGGCCGCCGCCAGCTGCGCGGCACCATCCTGCACCGAGACACGGCCCTCGGCAAAGCCGGGCAGGGCCTCGACGGCCAGCGGTGCCAGCAATTGCAGGCCCTCGGCGCACGCCGGGATGGGGGCCGCCTCGATAGCGGCGGCCTTCAATTCATCCAGGTAGTCCTCACGCTGTCCGCGCGCCACATTCACACGCAGGCTCATCGGCGCGCGGGCATTATTCGCCGCGACGATCGTCTGCCAGTCTTGTGGCCAGTCCGCCTGCAGGCGTTCGAGTAACCAGCCAGGGTGTTCATAACGGCTCTCCGGCGACGCGGAAACAGCCTGAAGTAAGTGTTTACTTTCTCTCTGATACCTTCTTAACAAGGCATTAACAAGGCCCCTGGCCCAGGGTTTTTGCAGGCCCTTGGTCGCGGCCACTGTCTCATTAATGGCGGCATGATCGGGCACGCGCAGGTGAATCAGCTGGTAGAGGCCGACCATGATCAGGCAACGGACGTCGCTGTCTTTCGCCTTCAGCGATTTGCTAAGGAGACGTTCAGTCAGTGCCGAGAGGGAAAAGACATGGCGCATCACCCCGTAACAGAGCTCGCGCAACAAGGCGGTATCGCGGCCCTCATCGCCCCCCCTATCCCCCTTATTATCTGGCTGTCGATCGAGGACGGCGGTCAGGGACTGGCCGTCACCGATCACCCTGGCCAGAATTCGCGCCGCCTCGGCGCGGGTATTTTCTGCAGCCGGCTTAGCCTTCGACATCGAAGCACACCCCACCGTCGGCATCGTTACGCAGCGTCGGTCGTGCATTGACAAAATCCGCTGCACTCATACGGCGCTTGCCGGCGGCCTGTACCTCCGTCAGGCGCAATACCCCATCGCCGGTCGCCACCTCGATGCCATCGCCACCGGCGGCTATCACCGTGCCCGGCTTGGCATCGCTATGTGTCGCACTGATCTCACTGCGCCAGATTCGCAAGATGTCACCGTCCAGCGTGGCCTGTGCTACCGGGTAGGGATTAAAGGCGCAGACCTGCCGGTGTAGTTCGCCGGCCGGGCGTCGCCAGTCCAGCGGGGCCTCGGACTTGCTGAGCTTGACGGCATAATTGCTGAGTGCGTCATCCTGCACCTCGGGCTGTGCCGTGCTGGCGGCAAGGGCTCCGATGACCTCGAGCAGGGCCCGGTTGCCGAGTGGGGCGAGCCGATCGTGCAGCTCGGCAGCCGTCTCGTTAACACCGATAGCAACGCTGACCCTGGCCAGCATATCGCCGGTATCCAGGCCCTCGGCCATCTGCATAATGGTCACGCCGGTCTGTGCGTCCCCGGCGAGAATGGCGCGCTGGATCGGTGCCGCCCCACGCCAGCGGGGTAATAACGAGGCGTGTACGTTGATACAACCCAGCCGGGGAATGGCCAATATCGCCGCTGGCAGGATCATGCCGTAGGCAACCACGACCATAATATCCGGCTGGTAAGCAGCCAGCTTGGCCTGCTCCGTCGGGTCTTTCAGGCTCAGGGGCTGCTCGACCGGTAGCCCGTGATCAAGGGCGCACTGCTTGACCGGGCCAGGGCTCAACTTGCGACCCCGCCCGGCGGGACGGTCCGGTTGGGTATAAACGGCCTTTACATGGTGCGGGGAATCCAGCAGGGCCTGCAGGCTCGGCACGGCAAAATCCGGCGTGCCGGCAAAAACAATATTCAGTGCTTCCATGTTACGGGTGCCCTACAGGGAGACGTGGTCCGCGTCGTATTTATAGACCTTTTCGAGTTTTTTACCGATGCGCTGCTGTTTCAGGGGCGAGAGATAGTCGACAAAGACCTTGCCATCGAGGTGGTCGATCTCATGCTGGATACACACGGCGAGCAGGCCATCGGCCTCAAGCTCAAAGGCCGCACCGTCCCTATCCAGGGCGTGCACCGTAATGCGCTCGGCGCGTTCGACCTTTTCGTAAATGCCCGGAACCGACAGGCAACCCTCTTCCATGACCTCGGCCCCGTCACGGGCGATGATCTCGGGGTTAATAAATACCTGGGGCTTATTTTTTTCCTCAGAAATATCAATTACTAACATGCGCTCATGGATGTCAACCTGGGTCGCCGCCAGGCCGATCCCGGGTGCCCCATACATGGTCTCGAGCATATCGTCGAGTTGCTGGCGATGCTGATCGGTAACGGCGGCGATGGGCTTCGCCACCGTGCGCAGACGTGGATCCGGGTATTTGAGTATGTTTAGTTTGGCCATGTGAATTGCGTCAACAAATTCTAGTCTTTACACAGGTTAAGCTGCTAAGATAATGATCATAATGGATTCCGGCCCCGATTGCGCGGTCCGAAAATGCGCAAAGCGGCACAGGAAACCCTAATGATTGAGTAAACTCCGGATTATCGCTAAAAGTCCGGTATAACAAAAGGTATGCTCATGTTAGCCAGAAAATTTTTCGCATTCGTCTTCGTCTGCCTGGTGAGTGCCACGCTGCTTGCCGCGCCGCCGGTACTAAACACCTCACACCCGGACAAGTACGTTGTCGTCAAGGGCGATACCCTCTGGGACATCTCGGCGCGCTTCCTGCGCGACCCCTGGCGCTGGCCGGATGTCTGGCAGGCCAACCCGCAGGTTAAGAACCCGCACCTGATCTATCCTGGTGATGTCATCAGTCTCAGCTACGACGCCAACGGCAAACCGGTGCTGCGTATCCAGCGGGGACGTCAGACCGTAAAACTCTCACCCGGCATACGTGCCACCAAGCTGGACCGGGCCATCCCAACCATCCCGCTCGATGCGATCCGCCAGTTCCTGTCGCGACCCCTGGTGCTTACACAGAAAGAGATCGATGCAGCCGCCTACGTAGTGGCAAGTGCCGGTGAACATGTCGTTGCCGGTGCCGGCGACCGCGTTTATGTCCGTGGCATCAAGGGTGATACACAAAGCAAGTTCAGCCTCTTCCAGCCAGGCAAACCTTACCGCAATCCGGGTGCCGACAAGGATGATATCCTCGGTATCGAGGCGATTTATGTTGGCGAGGGTACCGCGCAGGCCTTTGGTGACCCGACCACCCTGTTGCTGACCAGCACCGAGCGTGAAGCGCGCAGTGGCGACCGTGTCATGCCCTTCGATGAAAATGAAATTAGTGAACACTTCATGCCACATGCCCCGCGGACGAAGGTTGAAGGCGGCGCCATTATCGGTGTCGTCGATGGCGTCAGCCAGATCGGCCAGCACCAGATCGTCGTACTGAACAAGGGCACACAGGACAAAATGGACATCGGTACGGTACTGGCCGTGTATCGCAGCGGTGAAACCATTCATGACCTGGTTACTACCGAGAATCGTGACGATACCGTCACCTTGCCGGACGAAAGGGCCGGTACCCTGATGGTATTCCGCAGCTTTGACCGCGTCAGCTATGCCCTGGTCATGGAGGCGACACGCGCCATGCACATTTATGACGCCGTCCGCAATCCGCCTGAATTATAACGGTGGCAAAGCGATAATCAAAAACGTCGACAGGGCAGGGAGGCCTTGTCATGGATACAATCACCGACAACGCCTACTCGCCCCCCGGCCGGCCCCGCCATGAAGGCCTGCACGACTGGCTGGTCTTGTTGCATGCCCCCCGCCTGGGTCCACGTGGCCTGTTAAAACTGCTCGAACACTACGGCAGCCCGCAGGCCATCTGCGAGGCTCACCTTGAACTCGCCCCCTCTCTACGTGATTACCTGCAGGCCCCCGACATGGCCGCCGTGGAGGCCGACCTGGCCTGGCTGGAGGCGCGTGAGGGCAGGCATATCCTTTGTATCGACTCGCCGCTGTACCCGCCACTCTTACGTACCCTCAGCGACCCGCCAACCCTGTTATTCGTGGCGGGTGACCCGGCCTGCCTGAGCCAACCACAGCTGGCCATTGTCGGCAGCCGCAACCCGACCGCAGGTGGCACGGATCACGCCCGGGCCTTTGCCGCAGACCTGGCCCAGGCCGGGCTGGTGATCACCAGCGGTCTGGCACTCGGTATTGATGCCGCCGCCCACCAGGGGGCACTGGCCGCAGGCGGGCAGACCGTGGCCGTCACCGGCAACGGCCTGGATAGCATTTACCCGGCTCGCAACAAGGCTTTGGCCGGTGAGATCGCCCAACATGGCGCCATTGTCTCCGAGTTCCCGCCCGGCACCCCGCCACTGGCCGCCAACTTCCCGCGCCGTAACCGTATTATTAGTGGCCTGAGTGTCGGCACACTGGTCATCGAGGCCGCCCTGCGCAGTGGCTCACTGATCACCGCGCGTCTGGCTACCGAGCAGGGGCGAGAGGTCTTTGCCCTGCCTGGTTCCGTGCATAACCCAATGGCCAAGGGCTGTCACCGCCTGATCCGCGATGGCGCGACCCTGGTCGAGACCTCGGCCGATATCATGGCTGAGCTCGGCAGCCTGCTCGGCGCCCTTGGCGAGGGTGGCAATGAGCAGGGCACCGAGGACGCCGGGGGGGCACAAAACCACCCCTTATTCCCGCATTTGGGTCACGATCCGGTCGATATTGACACCCTGGTTGAGCGGAGTGGATTGACGGCGGAGCAAGTTTCAGCGATGCTGTTGGCACTGGAATTACATGGCAGTATAGAGGCGCTACCGGGAGGCCGGTATTGCCGCAGCTGAAAAGGCTCAATGAAAGAAAACGTACTCGACGTCCTCGTCTACCTGTTTGAGAACTACATGGCAGACGATATCGACCCTCCTGAGGATCATGAATCCCTGCAGACTGAATTACGCCAGGCCGGTTTTGGCCAGGGCGAGATCAGTAAGGCCTTCGACTGGCTGGAGGGTCTGACCGCCCTGCAGGGCAGTGACAAGCTGCAGAAACTGAAACACCCGACAGCCCTGCGCATCTACACCGATGAGGAGATGGATCGCATCGATGTCGAGTGCCGCGGCCTGCTCATGTATCTGGAAGAGGCCGGCGTACTCGATCAACACAGTCGTGAACTGGTCATTGACCGCATCATGGCGCTCGACGCCGAGGAGGTCGACAGCGACGTCGTCAAGTGGGTGGTGCTCATGGTGCTATTCAACCAGCCCGGACAAGAGGCCGCCTACGCCTGGATGGAAGACTTCGTTTTTGAGGAAAACTTCGGCCAACTGCACTAAGCCTGATAGATCATCCTGACCTGCCGGCAGACAAGGTTTGTGTCAAAAATACTTCGCGGGCTTCTCTTTTGCAAAAAATTGGCTTACCGTGAATAAGCAAGTAACCAACGAAAGGAATAACGGGCTAAGTAAAGCCCGGCCGTAACAATGGGCAAAAATCTCGTTATCGTCGAATCACCGGCGAAGGCAAAGACCATCAAGAAGTACCTCGGCAAGGACTACGAAGTCCTCGCCTCCTATGGCCATGTCCGCGACCTGCTGCCAAAAGAAGGCGCCGTCGATACCGAGCACAATTTCGAGATGAAGTACCAGTCCATTGAGAAAAATCAGAAGCACATCGATGCCATCTCCAAGGCGCTGAAGAAATGCGACGCCCTGTACCTCGCGACGGACCCGGATCGCGAAGGTGAAGCCATCTCCTGGCACCTGCTTGAATTACTCAAGCAAAAGAAATTAATCAAAGATAAGCCTGTCGGCCGCGTCGTCTTCCACGAAATTACCAAACGCGCGGTTCAGGAGGCCATAGAGAACTCACGCGATCTCTCGTATGACCTGATCAATGCCCAGCAGGCGCGCCGTGCACTCGACTACCTTGTCGGCTTTAACCTCTCGCCATTGTTATGGAAGAAAATCCGTCGCGGTCTTTCCGCCGGTCGTGTACAAAGCCCCGCCTTGCGCATGATCGTCGAACGTGAGCTCGAAATCGAAAAGTTCGTAGCGAAAGAATACTGGACCATCGAGGCCGACCTCTCGGCGGCGAAGAAGTCCTTTGCCGCCAAGCTGCAGCAATACCATGGTGATAAACTCAGCCAGTTCACTATCACCAACACTGAGCAGGCACATGGCATTGAGAAAGAACTCAATGATGCCGCGCAGGGTACGTTGATCGTTGCCAAGATCAGCAAAAAACAGCGCAAACGTAACCCGGCCGCTCCGTTTACCACCTCGACCCTGCAACAGGAGGCCTCGCGCAAGCTGGGCTTCACCGCGCAACGCACCATGCGTACCGCACAGCAGTTATATGAAGGTATTGATACCGGCGAAGGCGCCGTCGGCCTTATCACCTACATGCGTACCGACTCGGTGACACTGGCCAACGAGGCGCTTGATGAGATTCGCGAGGTGATCGGCGAGCGTTATGGCAAGGACAAGCTCCCCGCCGAGCCGCGTACCTTCAAGACCAAGGCCAAGAATGCGCAAGAGGCCCATGAGGCGATCCGCCCTACCTCGGCCGCGCGCGACCCGGATTCGATCAAAAAATCCTTATCAGCAGAACAGTTCAAACTTTACTCGCTGATCTGGAAACGTACGATCTCCTGCCAGATGATCAATGCGACCATCGATACCGTCTCTGCCGATCTGCAGGCCGGTGAAGGCAACCTGTTTCGCGCCAACGGCTCGACCATTGTTGACCCTGGTTTCATGGCCGTGTATATGGAAGGTGTCGATGACCAGGCGGAAGAAGATGACGAAAAAATACTGCCACCCTTAAAAGAAGGTGACAGCATAAAGCTGAAAAAGATCCGCCCGGAACAGCACTTCACGGAACCACCGCCACGCTTTAATGAAGCAACACTGGTGAAAACATTGGAAGAGCATGGCATTGGTCGTCCATCGACCTATGCCTCGATCATCTCCACCCTGCAAAACCGTGAATATGTGGAAATGGACAAACGCCGCTTCATCCCTACCGATGTCGGCCGCGTCGTCAACAACTTCCTCACCAAATACTTTACCCAGTATGTCGATTACGACTTCACCGCCAACCTCGAAGATGAACTCGATGCCGTGGCCCGTGGTGAAAAAGACTGGGTGCCGCTGATGCGTGACTTCTGGCAACCCTTCAAGGATCGTGTCGACGATACCGAGAAGAATGTTGACCGCCGCGATGTCACACACGAGAAGATCGAAGAGAAGTGTCCGAAGTGCGGCGGCGAGTTATCCATTCGCCTCGGTCGTCGTGGCCGCTTCATCGGTTGCATGGGTTACCCGGAATGTGACTATGCGCGTAACCTGAATGGTGATGATGACAGTAAAGATGCCGAGATGCTGCAAGGTCGCAAGTGCCCCGAATGTGATAGCGACCTCGTCATCAAACATGGTCGCTATGGCAAGTTTATCGGTTGCAGCGGTTACCCGAACTGCAAACACATCGAGCCGATTGAAAAACCGGCCGATACCGGCGTCGAGTGTCCCGAGTGCCACAAGGGCAATATCCTCAAGCGCAAGTCACGTTACGGCAAGATCTTCTATTCCTGCGCACGCTACCCGGACTGCAGCTACGCGATCTGGAACGAGCCACTCGCCGAGCCGTGTCCGAAGTGTAACTGGCCTATCCTGTCGGTGAAGACCACCAAGAAACGTGGCACCGAAAAGGTCTGCCCGCAAAAGGACTGCCGTTTCTCTGAACCCTATGACCCACCGGAGAAACCCGCTGACGAGGATGACGAAGCCTCTTAAGACCCGTTCCGGCCGTTGGCCGCTACGCCAGGCCGCCGCCACACTGCATGCCGGGGGGGTGATCGCCTATCCGACCGAGGCCGTCTATGGGCTTGGCTGTGACCCGCTCAATCTCGACGCCGTGCTGCGCCTGCTCAGCATCAAACGCCGCGACCCAGCCAAGGGCCTGATCCTGGTCGCCGATAACATCCAGCGCCTGCTACCCTTTATCTCGATCAGCGCCGCACAGCGCAAGACCCTCATGCAAGGCTGGCCGGGCCCGAACACCTGGCTGGTACCGGTGCAGGACTGGGTGCCGAAATGGCTGACCGGCCAGCACGACACACTGGCCGTGCGTGTCAGCGCCCACCCGCTGGTCGCCGCCCTCTGCTGCGAGGCGGGCATGCCGATCGTCTCCACCAGCGCCAACCTCACCGGGCATCCGCCGGCACGCAATGCGCTGCAGGTACGCAAGGGACTGGGTGAACAGATCGACTACCTCCTCAGCGGTCCGACCGGCGGCCAACGCCGGCCCACCCCGATCCGCGACCTGAAGAGCGGCCGCCTGATCCGTGCCGACTAGGCAGCCCATCCACCACCCATTCGTCATGGACCCGCTCATTGTGGTTTAATACGGCGCCATGGACACACCCGATATCAATGCCGTAAAGGCCTACCTGCTCGACCTGCAGGACCGCATCTGCGCCGGACTCGAAGCCGAAGACGGGCAGGCCCGATTTGAGCAAGACGACTGGGATCGTGAAGGCGGCGGCGGCGGGGGCCGGACCCGCGTCATGGCCGATGGTGCCGTGTTTGAACAGGCCGGCATCAACTTCTCCCACGTCGAAGGCCCAAGCCTGCCGGCCGCAGCCACGGCGCACCGCCCGGAGCTGGCCGGGCGCAGCTTCCAGGCCATGGGTGTTTCGCTGGTCATCCACCCGCACAACCCCTACGTGCCAACCTCACACGCGAATGTGCGTTTCTTTATCGCTGAGAAGGAAGGCGCCGATCCGGTCTGGTGGTTTGGCGGTGGCTTCGACCTGACCCCTTATTACGCCAATGAGGAAGATGTCATTCACTGGCACGAGACCTCGCGCGCCGCCTGCGAACCCTTCGGCGAAGCGGCCTACCCAAAATACAAAAAATGGTGTGACGAATACTTCTACCTGAAACACCGCGACGAACCACGCGGTGTCGGCGGCCTGTTCTTCGATGACCTGAACGAGCCTGGCTTTGAAAAGAGCTTCGCCTTCATGCAAAGCGTCGGTGATCACTACCTGCCGGCCTACCAGCCGATCATCGCCCGCCGCAAAGACCATGAATACGGTGAGCGTGAACGCGATTTTCAACTCTACCGGCGCGGCCGCTATGTCGAGTTCAACCTCGTTTACGATCGCGGCACCCTGTTCGGCCTGCAGACCGGCGGCCGCACCGAGTCCATCCTCATGTCACTGCCGCCGCTGGTGAAATGGAAATATAACTGGAAACCGGAGAAGGGCAGTCCGGAAGCAGCGCTTTATGAAAAGTATTTGCAACCACAAGACTGGCTTAAATAGATCAGCGCCAAAGATCATTACTGGTTCATCAATTTCATCGTTGCTAGCCCAGAGACGCAAGTTCGATCGCAAAACAATAATAATTTAAATGGTTTCGGCATATCACTTGTCTGGCAGCTAATCGTCGACAAATTTATATCGTTATAACAATCTTGCCTCGTTGTATTCCTGACTCCATGTATTTATGCGCTTCAACAATATTATCCAGCGAAAAACTGCGGTCGATCACCGGTTTTAGTACGCCGGACTTAAGCCTCTCATAAATATACTCCTTGGCACGCGCCAGTCTGTCGGGGTTTTTAGTAATTTCAAATACTGTATATCCACGTAGTGTTAAGCCCTTACCCAATGCCGTAAACAGCGGGAAGGGTGTGGCTTCTGGAGACAACGCCCCGTATTCGAAAATAAGTCCACCTTGCGCGGCTGCATCTGCAAGTGTTTGTAATATAGGACCACCGATCGGGTCGAAAATGATATTAGCACCCTCTTTGGCAGTGATGGCCATGACCCGATCCACTAAATTTTCTTCATCGGTAATAATGACATGGTCTGCCCCGGCATCAATCAAAAAAGCCTTTTTATCGGCTCCGCGTGTAGCCGCAATCACTGTCGCCGATGAGGCTTTAGCAATCTGAATCGCAGCAAGGCCGACACTGCTACTAGCTGCTGTAATGAGTAAGGTGTCGCCTTGCTTTAGTTTTCCAAATTCAATCAACGCGCCAAAAACGGTTATATACTGCATCCAAATCGCCGTTCCTTCTGCAGCAGTTAAATTATCAGGATAGGGTGCAACCGCATACCCGGGTACAACGGGATTTTCACCGTAAACGCCATATTGTCCCATTGAAAATGCCGGCACAGTGCTAACCCTGTCGCCGACCTGAAGACCATTATTATCAGGGCCGACTTCTTCGATAATTCCGCTCGCCTCATAACCAAGTCGACAGGGTGGTTCGGGGACCTCAAGATACTGTCCCTCGCGGAACATTACCTCCGCCCGGTTGAGGCCAATTGCCTCCACTTTAAGTCGCACTTCACCTTTGCCAGGCTTGGCCTTTGCTACCTCTTCCACCTTAAGCACATCAGCATTTCCTGTTTCATAAAAACGAATAATTTTTGGCATTATGGACCTCACTTTTTTCATGGTCTGCGGCAAAAACTGGCGAATTTGTAGTAACTGTCTCCGGTTACGCTGTTATAAACTGTATATAAGTCTATAATACTTAACAATTCATATATTATTGACTTACTGTTTAGTGAAAATTAACAAACTTCGACAACTTCCCAGGCTTTTGGCTTTCGCGGCTGTAGCGGAAAAGGGCTCCTTTACACGGGCTGCCGAGGTACTCGGCGTCACCAAATCGGCTGTCAGTCAGCAAATTAGCTTGCTTGAGGAGGAGTTAGGTATACGAGTGTTAAATAGGACCACTCGAGGTGTATCTTTGACCGCCCTCGGTGAAAGCCTGCTGTCACAGTGCCAATTGCTTCAGGATCAGACTAACCGAATATTCACGGATGTTGTGAATGCAGGAGCCAATCCCCAGGGGCGTTTTGCAGTAACTTTCCCTCATGCATTTGAATCAAATATTGTAATTCCGGCTATAGAACAACTATGCCTCGAGTTTCCAGGACTTGAGCCTGAGCTCATTGTTAGTGATAAGGCTCTGGATATTGTTTCAAACAACCTCGACGTTGCCATCTATTCAGGTGAGCTTCCTGATAGCAGCTACCGTGCATTACCCATTGGCGCCATGACAGAAATATTCTGCGCAACACCGCTCTATTTACATCGCGCTGCCAGCCCGGTAACACCAGAAAGCCTTGGTGAGCATCGATGGCTGGCAACAAGCTGGCAACAGCAAAAAATGCCTATATGGCATGTAGACTGTAACAAAAGCGATGTTATCCAACTAAACCCGTTCGCCCGTGCTAATACCTTGGCCTGCGCATTAAAGATGGCCCTACGACACATGGGAGTAGTATTGTTAGCAGATGTGGTCGCCAAACCTTATTTAAAGACGGGAGAACTGGTACATATCGCCCATCGTATTAGCGGGCCTCACTGGCCCGTTTATACCCTGCACGCCTATCATGGAGAAAAACCTGTCCATCTGACGCGCTTTCACCAGTTAGTGAGCCGGTTCTTTATGGCATTATAGAAATATATATTCTGAATCAAGTGTTCTGCCCCCTTGATGACCTTGATTAATGATTAATATAGCCGCATTTTACGACTCTAAAGCCGAGCCCGTTTCGATTTTGATGAAAGAATCGAAATGATAATTCCGAGTATCAGCCCAAACAAAGCATCACCGATATATACCATTAGGGGAAGCCCACTTGTGAACCCCAGCATCAACGCCAATAGGCCAAACAGTATTAGTCCATACGCGCCCAGATCCAACATGGGTCCATAACCTAGAGGATTCCGTGCAAGAATAATAAAAAAAATGCCTATCAATCCAAAGACACCACAGACCACTCTAACAAAATAGACTACAACCGGTACATTAGGCAGTGGCTCGATGCCGAACCACGAAATAAGATTTTCCAAAATTGCCCAAGGCAAAAAAATAAAAGGAACCGCTGTCAAGCATCCAAGAGCCGTTACCCAGAGTGCAACTTTAAGACTTTTCATATTGTTAGCTCCTTTTAAATATACAAAAATAAAAGAGCACTGACCCCCTTTATTGCTTTTCATTTACCCTCCCAGTTCGAATGTAGGAGTGTAAGTGCCAACTACAACATAAAAGTTTATTAGAATCGTTGCGACGATAAGACACCCAACGACTGTAATGGTATTAAGAATTAGAACCTCCTTTCTTTTCCATATGTCATAGGCGGTGAGCGCTGTCATAGCCATGAAAATATATATTAGTGGTTGTGCGTATGACAGTAGGGTTATTAGCGGGTGATCCTCTCTAAATGCTTTAAACATTGTGGAAAACTGTAGAGAAACCCTCGCCAGTAATATTTGCCAAATACACAATGCCACGAGAATGAAGCATGCTATATATTTAATTACGTTATATTTTCTATTCATGGCACACATTATCTAACTGTAGTGATGTCAAGCGTTCTGACCCCTTGATTCGTTTTGGTAAGGACTTTGCGTCTCTGTATATCCACACAAATCCAACTATTCCCGGCACTGCCCATGCGGAATAGTAAATGTAAAGAAAAAAGTTAGCGAAAAGGCAAAAGGTCCTGGTTACATATTTTCAATATTCCTTCTATTAACAACTAACGGCAAACTAAGGGACCAATCTCCGTTTACCTGGTCCCAGTGTGTGATGCTTGTTCACGCACGAACCTTACCGCCTTGTTATATGCTTTAGCGTTCATAAGGTTTTCGACCATTTACAACATTAATTAATGTTTGATGATTCAGTTCATCTACTGGCTTGTGTATTATTTTAACTGATGCAGGATGAGCGCCTAAGTAGTTATTGTTCTTTAGATTATTTTCTGGCCTTATTGGCCTGTGACAAAAGCCACCACCACAATTTGGGCAAACATTTTGAAGAATTTCATCAACGCATTTTTTACAGAATGTACACTCATATGAACATATCATTGCTTCTTGAGAATTAGGTGGCAATTGCTTATTACAGTTTTCACATGTTGGGCGTAATTCAAGCATTGTAATTCTCTTTTTCTTCCCTCACATAACTATAACTAGATGCTTGCACCTATAACAACCGCCCTGCATAGATTATAGACTCACTTTCTTCACTGTCTATTCGCTCATCAGCTTATCCAGCACTGCAAGCACATCCGGCTCATCCCACTCGCGACTGCCAAACAGGGCATAGCGGATCTTGCCCTGCTTGCCGATCACATACGTGGTCGGGAAGGCGAACACACCCCAGTTTTTCAGCGCGGTGCCATCGCTGTCAAGCATGATGGGGAAATCGACCTGCACGGTCTCGGTGACAAAGCGCTGAATGGTTGCCTTATCTTCGGCCATGTTGATGGCGAGGATCTCAAACGGCTTGTCACGCAGTTTATCCGCGAGCCGCTGCATGGAGGGCATTTCGTATACGCAGGGCGGGCACCACGAGGCCCAGAAATTCACCAGTACGACCTTGCCCTTGTAATCCGCCAGCGACAGGCGTTTATCAAACAGGTCCAGCAGGCTTAATGGAGGTGGGGTGGGATTGCCGCCGTAAACTTTCAGTTCGCGCTCTTTCTTCGTGACCGCAATCTTGTCTTCCAGTGGCTGTTTGCTTAACACTGCCTGGCGTTTCGGCTCGAGGGTACTGACCAGTTTTGCCGCCTGCAACAACAGGCTCGGCAGCTTTTCGGCAAGCGTATCTTCAAAGGCCGTGGCATCGGGCCGGTAGTAAAAACGATCCCGCACACCGTTCAGGGCCCGCACAAAGACCTCGCTACCACCTTGCTCCAGGGCGGGGATGGTCTGCTCCAGCTTCCACCACCACGGCGACTTGTCTGGTTGCATGACAAAGATCGGCAGGTTGCTGGCCTTAACCACCGGCATGATCTCGGCGGCCTGACCCGGTTCCGGGGTTTCCAGAAAGAACTTCGGGCTTATGAGGATAAGGCCACGCAGGCTGTCACTTGAGGGGTGTTGTGTTTGCCATTGGCGCAGGCCACGCAAGACCGGGATCACACCACGGCCACTGGTTACCACATACACCTGCTTGCCGGTTTTACTCGCGGCCTCGACCAGACCCGCCAATTGTTCCGCCGGAATCTTATCCATACTGCTGGCAACCACGGGTAAAAAATTGGCCTCAAACAGATCCGGGTACCAGACCTCGATACCACTCTCTGCCAGCCGGCTTGCGGTATTCCGCTCGGCCTGCTGCAAACCCGCTTCAGGTGCCAGCCAGATAAACAACTGTTCACCCGCTGCCATGTAACGTTCGATTAACAGTTCACTGCCATCCGACAACGTCAGCGGATATTCACTGGCCGCCTTCACTGACTGACAAAACAACAAAAGAAAAAATAAACTGTATTCAGGAAATCGTTTGATCATAGTAGATAATGGATAGGGATTACGATGAAAAATACTGCGTAGTCAGTATTTTCATGGCTACGTCTTGTTAATGCAATACTTCACTGCTGATATATTCACGTACATCGATGCCATAAGTATTGGGCTCCAGTACCCGGCAGATTTCCAGTGACTGTGCGCTCTCGTCGCTTTTGAACCGTGACAGGTCAATCACCTTCGGTGGCATCATGACTCTCTTTTCAGCATTACGCACCAGCATGATCATTGGCGTCAGACGTCGGCCTTGCGCTACCGAAATCACAATACCTACTTCTTCGCTATTCAGCTCCACCAGACTGCCAATCGGGTAAATACCCAGGCATTGAATGAATCGCTCAACCAGTTCACTATCCAGATCGGTCACACGCCACTCAAACATATTCTTCAATGCATCAAGCGTATTCATGCCATGGTGATAAATACGGTCACTGGTAATCGCGTCATAGATATCGACAATCGAAACTACCCGTGCATACAGGTGTATCTCTTCTTCTTTCAGGCCGCGAGGATAGCCTTCACCATTCTTTCGTTCGTGATGCGAACGGGCAATCTCAGCCGCACTGGTAGGCAGGCCAATGGTCTTTTTAAGAATCTCATGGCCGTAGCTAGCATGGCTGCGCACCACAGTATACTCTTCATCGGTAAGCTTGCCTTCCTTGTTAAGGATCTCTAATGGCACACGCATCTTGCCGATGTCGTGCAGCAGGGCACCGATACCAAGCTCGTTCAGTTCTTCTGTGGTCAGGCCGAGATAACGACCGAAGGTCAAAGAAAAAATACAGACATTCATGCTATGAATGGCCGTGTACTCATCCCGCTTCCTCAAGTTGGTCAACCACTGCATGGCATCCGGATTGCGGACAATACTGTCCACCATATCGGACACCACTTCCTTGGCCCCGCTAACATCGAGATTTTTTCCCATGCGCACATCAAGAAACATCGTATCTATTTGCATCCGGGTTTGTTCATGAACCTCGCGTGCCTTGGCTATCTCCTGTTCAAAACCAATCATGATTTCCGGGCGGCTACGTTGCTTCAGGTCAATCAGTTTTTTGTTTAACGATTGAGCATGAAGAATGGAAACGTCAACATCGTCTCCCTTCTCCAGGTCGATGTGAACATACTCACATAATGATTTCAGCGTTTGCAGGTCTTCGTCTGAATCAACAACAAAACCCTGAAATAGAAACGGCGACTCCAGCCATGGCCGATCCAATTCGGCCACGTACATCCCCTGTTTCAGGTGCATGATGTCGATTTGTCTTTTCATTTATTTACGATGCCCGAACCCGTGACAGAAGAAATACCCCATGCCTGAAATCTAGCAGTGGAGATTATGCACTACCTCTCTCATTTGTATTATTTACTGCCGTATTTCGGCGTAACCAGGCTGAGGCACCCGCCGCAGTGAGGATGCACCAAACGGCAAACAGTGCACCCGGCAGGGCGGTGATGGGTGAAAAATGTGCAAGCGCCAGCGCCACCCCCAGACCGGCATTTTGCATGCCTATTTCAATCGCCAGGGTCAGCTGATGCCGGGCATCAAAACCATACCACCTCGCCAGTAACCAACCCACAAGATAACCAAGGGCGTTGACGAGGATAACTAGTAGAATTACTAGTATGCCGACCTCGGCGATGCGGGCCTGGTTCTTGGCCACGGCAAAGCTGCAGATGATCACAATCGCGATGGCCGCCGCGGCCGGGG
This sequence comes from Sulfuriflexus mobilis, assembly GCF_003967195.1. Taxonomy (NCBI): domain Bacteria; kingdom Pseudomonadati; phylum Pseudomonadota; class Gammaproteobacteria; order Chromatiales; family Granulosicoccaceae; genus Sulfuriflexus; species Sulfuriflexus mobilis. Next base: position 3,040,225 of record NZ_AP018725.1, read on the forward strand.
CAATCTGGCCGGCCTGCTGCAGGGTGCCACCCAGAAAACGCCTCACCAGCATGCCCAGCAACAGTGGCAACAGCACGGTCAGTAATATGGTCTTCATCAGCGGCCAGAATTCAATCGGCAGGAAGGCCCCGCCCAGCCATTGCACCAGTGCCGGGGTCAGCAGCGGCGAGAGGATGGTGGCAACGGTGGTCAGGGCGATGGAAAAGGCCACCGCGCCACCGGCCAGGTAGACAATGACATTGCTCGCCATTGCACCGGGGGCACAGCCGACAATAACAAAGCCGAGTGCCAGTTCCGGTGGCAGGTTACCCAACCAGGCGGCGGCGAAGCCCAGCAACGGCATGACCGTATACTGGGTCAGCACGCCGAGGCCAATCTGCCCGGGGTGGCGCAAGGTTTCTTTCAGCTCGGTAGGCTGGAGGACAATGCCGAGTGCAAACATGGTGATGGCAAACAGGGCCAGAAAGACCTTGATGCCGAGGATCGAGCCATCAAAAATCAGAAAGGCCGCGGGTTGGAAATAGGCCCAGATGGCAGCTATCAGGGTCAGCGGCGCGAGGTTATTGGTGATCAATCTGGGAATGCCCATATTCAATAAGTCTTTATGATCATTAGTCTTTATTCTTTTTGTGATGGCCGTCGCAAGGCAATTGCCAAGCACTGCCCGGAATTTTTCCGCTGAAAACCGATAATAGCACCGTCTTTACCGCATTACGGAGCCACGACCATGCTGAATAAAATCATTTTGTTTGCCGCCCTGCTGATCCTTGGCCAGCAGGCACTGACCTGGCTGATGCAGTTCGACACCAACCTGCTGCGCGAGGTCGCCACCTCGATCCTGATCGCCCTGTTCCTGCAACCCGTCATCATGCACCAATTCCGCTAAGTGGAGTTTGATTAACCGCCCGTCTCGGGTACGATCCCCTGATAAACCATAAAACAGGGGATCACAGTGAGCACACCTGATACCGGCCACGGCCGTTTTCCACAGGCACGCATGCGGCGTATGCGGCGCGATGATTTTTCACGCCGCCTCATGCGTGAAAACACCCTCACTGTCGACGACCTCATCTACCCGATGTTTATCCTCGAGGGCAGCGGCCAGCGCGAGGCCGTGGCCTCCATGCCCGGTGTCGAACGCCTCAGTATCGATGAGCTCCTGAAAGAGGCCGCCGAGCTCGTTGCCCTTGGCATCCCGGCCGTGGCGCTGTTTCCGGTCACCCCGGCCGAGGCCAAGTCCGAGGATGCCCGTGAGGCCTATAACCCGGATGGCCTGGCCCAGCGTGCGGTACGGGCGCTGAAGGAAAAATTTCCTGAGCTGGGCGTGATCACCGATGTCGCCCTCGACCCCTTCACCACCCACGGTCAGGACGGGCTTATCGATGACACGGGTTACGTCCTCAACGATGAGACCGTCGACGTGCTCGTGCAACAGGCCCTCTCGCATGCGGCGGCCGGTGCCGATGTCGTCGCCCCCTCGGATATGATGGATGGCCGCGTAGGCCGAATCCGCGAGGCCCTCGAGGCCGAGGGGCATATCCACACGCGCATCCTTGCCTACTCGGCGAAGTATGCCTCCAGTTATTATGGCCCGTTCCGCGATGCCGTCGGTTCGGCCGCCAATCTTGGCGCGGGTAACAAATACAGTTACCAGATGGACCCGGCCAATTCCGACGAGGCGCTGTGGGAGGTTGGCCTCGACCTTGATGAGGGTGCCGATATGGTCATGATCAAACCCGGCATGCCTTATCTTGATATCGTCCGTCGCGTCAAGGATCAATACGGGGCACCCACCTATGTCTACCAGGTCAGTGGTGAATACGCCATGCACATGGCCGCGATAGAAAATGGCTGGCTCGATGAACGCGCCGTGGTCATGGAGTCACTGCTTGCCTTCAAACGCGCCGGTGCCGATGGCATCCTCACCTATTTCGCCAAACGTGCCGCGCAATGGTTACGAGAATCCTGAGGCCTTTGCAAGGGTAATACTGGCGGCTTTAAAACATAAAAATTGCTTGTCATAAAAATGTCATAAACTATTTGCAATCGGTCTTTCAGCCGATATACTGCGCGCGAAACGAGCACACCATTACTATTAACGCTGATACTGAAAGCAGTATCGGGAAGCCGTACCGAATGGCGGTACGAAGAGGACATCTACCATGGCCCGATCCACGATCTCCAGTCTGTTTGGCAGCTCCCCCGTAAAACCGTTGCAAACCCACATGGCCAGCGTACAGGCATGTGTCGTCGAACTCATACCATTCTTCCAGGCGGTGATTCAGGAAGACTGGAAAGGGGCGCGCGCGCAACAGAAAAAGATTGCCAAACTCGAAGGCGAGGCCGACAAGCTCAAACGTCAACTACGTTTGCACCTGCCAAAAAGCCTGTTCATGCCCGTATCACGCCGTGACCTGCTTGAGGTCCTGACCATGCAGGACAAGATTGCCAACAAGGCCAAGGATATCGCCGGCCTGATCACCGGCCGCAAGATCATCCTCCCCGAGACACTGCATGAAGCCTTTATCGAATACGTTCAGCGTTGTATCGATGCCTCCGCACAGGCCCAGAAGGCTATCAATGAACTCGATGAACTCATAGAAACCGGCTTCGGGGGTAAACAAATGGATCTGGTAGAGTCGATGATTACTACCCTCGACTCCATCGAAGGCGATACGGACAAGATCCAGGTCAAGATCCGGACAACAGTCTTTGCAAAAGAGAAAGACATGAACCCCGTTGAAGTTATGTTTCTCTACAAGGTCATCGACTGGGTCGGTGACCTGGCAGACCTGGCACAGCGTGTCGGTAGTCGTCTTGAATTAATGTTGGCACGCTAAGAGGGTTTACACGTGGTATTAGAATTCGGTATTACCTTTATTGTCCTCGCCTGCGCCTTCGGTTTCTTCATGGCCTGGGGTGTAGGCGCCAACGATGTGGCAAATGCCATGGGCACCTCGGTCGGCTCCAAGGCACTGACCATCAAACAGGCGATTATCATTGCCGCCATCTTTGAATTTGCCGGTGCCTACCTCGCCGGTGGTCAGGTAACCTCGACGATCCGCAAGGGCATGCTTGATGCCAACTTGTTATCCGGTCAACCCGAGTTGCTTGTCTACGGCATGCTGGCCTCGCTGCTTGCCGCCGGCATCTGGTTGATGGTTGCCTCCCGCGCCGGTTGGCCGGTCTCGACGACGCACTCGATTGTCGGTGCCATCGTCGGTTTTGCCGCGGTCGGTATCGGCATTGACGCCGTGCAGTGGGGCAAGGTTGGCAAGATCGCCATGAGCTGGGTGATATCACCTGCCATAGCCGGCATTATCGGTTACTGGTTGTATATGAGTGTGCAGCGCCTGATCCTGAATACCAGTGAGCCCTTGAAGAACGCAAAAATTTACGTGCCGTTCTACATCTTCCTGGTCGGTTTCGTTATTGCACTGGTGACCCTATTCAAGGGCCTCAAACATATCGGCCTCGAACTCAGCACGACACAAAACTACATTATCGCCCTGATCATCGGTTTTATTTCCATGCTCATCGGCATAGTCGCTATCCGTCGCATGCACTTTGACCCGGCCGCTGATAAGGACTTTCACTTTACCAATGTTGAAAGGGTCTTCGGCATCCTGATGATGTTTACCGCCTGCGCCATGGCCTTTGCGCACGGTTCCAACGATGTCGCCAATGCCGTTGGTCCGCTTGCCGCTGTTGTCAGTATCGTTGAGAGCGGTGGTGAAGTTGCGCAGAAATCTGCTCTACCGGTCTGGATCCTGTTGCTCGGTGGCACCGGTATCATCATCGGCCTGGTCACCTATGGTCACAAGGTGATCGCTACCGTCGGTACCGGCATTACTCAGCTGACCCCGAGTCGCGGCTTTGCCGCCACGCTGGCTGCGGCCATGACCGTTGTTATCGCCTCCGGTACCGGCCTGCCCATCTCCACCACGCATACCCTTGTCGGTGGCGTCCTCGGTGTGGGCCTGGCGCGTGGAATGGATGCCCTCAACATGAACGTGGTGCGCACCATTTTCCTGTCATGGATTGTGACCCTGCCGGCCGGGGCGATTCTTTCCATCCTGTTCTTCTTTACCCTTAAGGGCATGTTCTCATAAGTATGACTGCGCACTATGCCGTCATGGGTAACCCGATTGCCCACAGTAAATCGCCGCGTATCCACGCGGCGTTTGCGTCTCAGACGCATCAGGACCTCGATTACACCGCGATCCTCGTTGAGCCGGGTCAACTCAAACAAGCTGTAGAGGATTTTCGCCGACAGGGCGGGCTGGGGCTCAACATTACCGTGCCTTTTAAAACCGATGCCTTTGCACTCGCCGACCAGCATAGTGAACGTGCCCTCAAGGCCGAGGCGGCGAACACACTGGTACTGAATAAAGACGGCAGTATCCTTGCCGATAATACCGATGGTGTTGGCCTGGTCCGTGACCTGACACAGAACCACGGTTTCTCACTGCAGGATAAACGTATTCTTATCCTCGGTGCCGGGGGCGCCGTGCAGGGCGTATTACTGCCCTTGCTCATGGAAAAACCGCAACGGCTGGTGATCGCCAACCGTACCGCCGACAAGGCCGTGGCCCTGGCGAATAAGTTTGCCGCGGCAGGAAATGTTTCTGGTGGCGGCTTTGAGACCCTGGCAGGTGAAAAGTTTGACCTCATCATTAACGGCACCGCCGCCAGCCTGAAGGGTGAAGTACCGGCCATCCCTGATGATGTATTGTTTAAAGAGGGTGTCTGTTACGACATGATGTATGGCAATGCGCCGACGGCCTTCGTTCGCTGGGGGCTGGAACACGGTGCCAGCCAGTCACTCGATGGCCTGGGAATGCTGGTCGAACAGGCGGCCGAATCGTTCCGCCTCTGGCGCGGCGTACAGGCGGATACCTCACCGGTGATACGGCTGCTGCGCGAATCTGCCCAGTAAGTCAGCCCAGATTAAAAACGGCGGCACCTTGTTTCGCCGTGCTACCCATCTGCGTTTGCATCCCACGACGATTCCGTCCACGCCGTTCCATCTTCGCCCAACCCCGTTGTCGCCAGTCCAGGGCGCGACGATCATTACTGTAATTGCGGTAATTAAACTCTCTGACAATGAGACGCTTGTCCCTGAAGGGGCGGCCATGAAATTGTTTCATGATTTTCCGGGCGAGCTTGTCTGATTCGACACTGACCAGTCCGTAACGATGGGCCTTGTCAGCGCCATCATGATTGACGATCTTGAAGCTAAGCTGCCCGCCTGTAATCGAGAAGAACTTGCGCAGGTCATAATCTTCGGTATCGTCTGGAATATTACCAATATAGAGTTCCATGACATATCTCCATATAGAGGTCTATTTAATCATGCCATGTCCGATCAGGATTGCAAGTGAGTAATGTCACGTATTCAAGGGGTTTTAAGCACGTCGTCCACGTAAATATACAGGTGGCAGCGCAATCACCCGCTAACTGTGTTTTTATTCTGCCAGGTAGCGGTTTTTCAAGACGACATAATGGGCCGCGGAGTATTCCAGCCACGCCAGCTCACCGGCCTTGAGGGGGCGAACCTTTTGTGCCGGGCTGCCCAGGTAAAGGTAGCCGCCCTCGAGGACCTTGCCGGGCGAGACCAGGCTGTTGGCACCGAGCATGACCTTGTCTTCGAGCACCGCACCATCGAGCACGGTTGAACCCATGCCGACCAGACAATAATCGCCAATCGTGCAGGCATGCAGAATAACCTTATGTCCGACCGTGACGCCCTCACCTATCTTTAGCGAAAATCCACCCGGGGCATGCTCACTGTCGTGTGTCACATGCAATACCGAGCCGTCCTGGATGTTGGTCCTGGCACCAATGCGAATGGGGTTAACATCGCCACGGATCACTGTCGTCGGCCACACCGAGACATCTTCACCCATCTCGACATCACCAATGACCACGGCCATCTCATCGACGTAGGCGCTGGCCGCGATCTTCGGGGTATGTTTTTCAAAACGACGTATTGTCATGATCGTCGCGCGCCTAGCGCATGGTCACCAGTTCTTCGGCGCTGCTTGGGTGGATGGCGACCGTATCATCGAGGTCTTTCTTGGTCGCGCCCATGCGCAGCGCCACGGCAAAACCCTGCAGCATTTCATCGGCACCAAGGCCGATAATGTGGATGCCGACGACCTTTTCCTGCGCGCCGACACAAACCAGCTTCATTGCCGTCTGAGTCTTGTGCTCGGTAAGGGCGTGATACATCGGCGTAAAGCGCGAGCTATAGACCTTCACCGCATCGCCATGCAATGCCCGCGCCTCGTCTTCACTCAGGCCAACAGTACCGATCGGCGGGTGACTGAAGACTACGGTAGGGATATTTGCATAATCCAGTTTGCGCTCGGTCTTGTTATCAAACAGACGGTCGGCCAGGCGACGCGCGGCACCGATCGCCACCGGCGTCAGGGCCGCACGACCGGTAACATCACCCACGGCATAGACACCGGCCACATTGGTATTCTGAAAGTCATCCGTAGGGATGTAACCGGCCTTGTCGACCTCGACACCGGTGGCGGGCAGATTCAGTGCCGCCGTATTCGGTTCACGACCGATCGCCCACAACAGGCTGTCGAAACCGCTCAGGCTGTGGCCACCGCTGCATTGCAACGTCAGGCTGCCATCGGCGGCCTTTTCAACCTGCTCGATCTCCATGCTCGACATAATATTGATACCGGCACTGAGCATCTCTTCCATAAGTACCTCACGCAGCATGGCATCGAAGTTACCCAGCACATGCTGGCGGCGGATGATTAAGGTCACTTCAGTACCCAGGGCGCGCATGAGGCCGGCGATCTCAACGGCGATGTAACCGGAACCAACCACGGCCATACGCCGCGGCTGTTCCTTGAGGGCAAAAAATCCGTCCGAGTCGATGCCCAGTTCTGCACCCGGGGTCGCGGGCACAACCGGCTGCGTTCCCGGCGCGATCACAATGTGTTCAGCCGTGTACTGCTCGCCGTTAACCTCAACCGTGTGGGCATCAATAAAGGTTGCGGTACCGACGATCTCATCAATATTCGAGTCGGCCAGGTAGGTGTGATACCAGTCATTGATACCCTGAATGTAACCCTGGCGACCCTTGACCAGGGTGTCCCAGTCCAGCGCCCCCGTCTTGGCGTCAAAACCATAACCCTTTGCGTCTTCCACGGCATGGGCGAGCATGCCCGCATACCACATGACCTTTTTCGGCACGCAGCCGACATTCACGCAGGTGCCACCCATCGGGCCGCTTTCGATCACCGCGCACTTGGCGCCATACTTCGCGGCCCGCTCGGCGGCCGACAAACCACCGGAACCGCCGCCGATGGCAATAAGATCATAGTGTTTGCTCATGTTGTACCTGTTTACTTACTTAAAGACGAAAAGGGATTCTAACAAGCTGGCTAATATATTGTTATATCAGAATATAATAACCTTGTAGATCGCGCGTGAATTTGATCGAGATCAATTTTCTCCGGCCCCGGTGTGGTTAGCATTAGCCCCCATGTTCCACCCACAGAAGAAAACAGGAGAGACCGATATGATGATGCAGGCAGGCGATTCCGACGCACTCGGCAATGTGGCCAAGGCCGTCGCCATACTGGCGGCCATTACCTTCGTCCTGATCTGGCTGGCCAACGCGATAGGCTAGAAGACCCACATACGCCCGCAACGGGCCCGACCCCATCCGGCCAGCGCCGTTGTCAGTTCCATACCAGCGGCGGCTCGTCGAGCAGGGCAAACTGCTCACGCAGGGCGAGGATCTGTTGCTCCCAGTACTGCTGGCTATTGAACCAGGGGAAATTCCTCGGGAAGGCCGGGTCTTCCCAGCGCCGACCTAGCCAGGCCGAGTAAAACAGCATGCGCAGGGTGCGCAGTGCCTCGACGAGGTGCAGTTCGCGAGGGTTGAAGTCGCAAAACTCGGTATAACCCTCGAGCAGGTCGCCGATCTGCATCGTCATATCGGCACGCGAGCCGTTCAGCAACATCCACAGGTCCTGGATCGCCGGGCCCGTGCGGCAATCATCCAGGTCGACAAAGTGTGGCCCCGTGTCCGTCCACAAGACATTACTCGGATGACAATCGCCATGCAGGCGGATCTGTGCCACCTCACCTGCCCGCGCAAAACAGGCCTCGACCACCGGCAGGATATCCTCGACCAGACTGCGGTAGGGCAGGCTCAGCTCCGACGGCAGCAGGCCCTTTTCGAGCAAAAATTGATACGACTCACGTCCATAGCTGTCGATCGTGATCTGCGGACGGTGGGCGAAGGGACGTAAACGCCCGACGGCATGGATGCGGCCGATAAAACGCCCGAGTATCTCGTAGTCCTCACCACCACTGAGCTCCGGCATACGCCCACCCTGGCAGGGGAAGACGGTAAAACGGTGGCCACCATGGTGAAAGAGGGTCTCGCCCTTCGCATTTCTGAGCGGGGCGACCACCGGGATATCGGTCTCGGCCAGCTCGAGGGCGAAGGCGTGTTCCTCGAGGATGGCCTCATCACTCCAGCGCCCCGGGCGATAGAACTTCACCACCACCGGTGCCGACTCCTCAACACCCAGGCGATAAACACGGTTTTCGTAGCTGTTCAGGGCCAGCATGCTGCCGTCCGGCCACAGGCCAAAGGCCTCCAGCGCGTCGAGGATGGTATCCGGGTCGAGGTCGTAAAAACCCTGTTGTGCTGTATGGTTACTATCCAATGTTGTAATTCCGGCTGACGGCTATATATAAGGTGTGCATAATAGATTAAATAGACGGCGCACGCTGCCGCTAAACTGAACTCATCGCGTATTATCGTGTATTAAAGGGTAACTAATTCGTATGTCCAATCCTCTGCTCGAAATGACCGGCCTGCCACCATTCTCGCAAATCAAACCCGAACACGTTGAGCCGGCCATTGACCAGTTACTGGCCGAGAACCGTCGGCACATCGTAGAACTGCTGGCGGCCAACAGCCATTACAGCTGGGACAACCTGGTGGCCCCGATCGAAGCGATGGAAGAGCGCCTCAGCCGCACCTGGTCACCGGTCAGCCACATGAACTCGGTGGTGAATTCAGATGCCCTGCGCGAGGCCTATAACAAGTGCCTGCCGAAACTGAGTGAGTACGGCACCGAGATGGGACAAAACCAGGCACTGTTCCGTGCATACCAGCAGATCGCCGACAGCGAAGAGTACACACAGCTCGACACGGCACGGCAAAAGATCATCGACAACGACCTGCGCGACTTCCACCTCTCCGGCATCGCCCTCAACGAGACCGACCAGGCCCGCTTCAAAACTCTGAAACAGGAACTCTCGACCCTGACGTCAAAATTTGAAGAAAACGTCCTCGATGCCACGCACGGCTGGGAAAAATATATCGACGCCGAGACACAACTGGCTGGCCTGCCGGAATCGGCGATCGCGCTGGCGCGTCAGCATGCCAAGCAGACCGGTAAGTCAGGCTGGTTATTCACACTCGAGTTTCCGTCTTATTACCCGATCATGACCTATGCCGATGACGCGACACTGCGCGAAGAGATGTACACGGCGTATGTCACCCGCGCCTCCGAACATGGCCCGAATGCCGGCAAATGGGACAATGCCCGCAACATGCAGGAAATCCTCAAGCGTCGCCACGAGGTCGCACAACTGCTCGGTTATAAGAATTATGCCGAGCGCTCGCTGGCAACGAAGATGGCCAGCTCTCCCGATGCCGTGCTCGGTTTTCTGCACGACCTCGCTGAACGTTCCGTGGACATGGCGCGCAGGGAATTTTCCGAACTGCAACAATTTGCCACGGACGAGTTTGGCGTTGAACAACTGAATGCCTGGGATATCGCCTACTACAGTGAAAAACTACGACAGCGTCGTTATGCCATCACCCAGGAAGAGGTCAAACCCTACTTCCCGGAAGACCGCGCCCTCGAGGGCCTGTTTATCGTTATTGATAAACTCTATGGTATGCACGTCAGCGAACGCCATGACATCGATACCTGGCACAAGGATGTTCGCTTCTTCGAGATTGTCGACAACAATAACGAACTACGCGGCCAGTTCTATCTCGACCTCTATGCACGCAACAAGAAACGTGGCGGCGCCTGGATGGACGAGTGCATTGTGCGCCGACGTCTCGACGGGGGCGTGCAAACACCTGTCGCTTACCTGACCTGTAACTTCTCACCACCCGTCGGTGACTCACCGGCACTGTTTACGCATGACGAAGTCATTACCCTGTTCCATGAATTTGGTCATGGCCTGCAACACATGCTGACCCAGATCGACTATGCCGGTGTCTCCGGCATCAATGGCGTGGAATGGGATGCGGTGGAACTACCCAGCCAGTTCATGGAAAACTGGTGCTGGCAACCTGAGGCACTGAACCTGTTCGCCCGTCACTATCAAACCGGCGAGGTCATGCCCGAGGAATTATTTAACCGCATGAATGCAGCGAAGAACTTCCAGGCCGGCATGCAGATGGTGCGCCAGCTGGAGTTCGCCCTGTTCGATTTTCGTCTGCACCTTGAATACAGCACCGAGGTCGAAACTGATATCGACCAACTGCTTCAGGATGTGCGCGAGAAGGTCGCCGTGTTCTTCCCACCGGAGTACAACAGCTTCCCGAACAGCTTCACACATATCTTTTCCGGCGGTTATGCCGCGGGTTATTACAGCTATAAATGGGCAGAGGTGTTATCCAGTGATGCCTTTTCTGCCTTTGAAGAAAGCGGTATCTTTGACCGCGATACCGGGCTGCGATTTTTAAACAGCGTCCTCGAGCAAGGTGGTTCACGCGAGGCCATGGAGTTGTTTATCGAGTTCCGTGGTCGTGAACCCGACATTGATGCACTGTTGCGTCATAGTGGCATCGCCGCCTGATACAATAATAAAAACTAACGGGGTAGGGCATGAAAAAAATTCAATGGTTAGCCTTTATGTCTGCAGTACTGGCTTCTGCGCTGGTACAGGCACAGACCTATTATGTGACAGACAAAATACTGGTCGGTGTGTATGAGGAGGCCAGTGCAGAGAGCATCCTGCTTACCACCCTGCCCACCGGTACGCCGCTGGAAGTCATCGATCGCAGCGGTAACTTTGTCCAGATACGCAGCCCGGATGGCAGCAGTGGCTGGATCGAAAAGTCCTATATGATCGAACACAAGCCGGCGCAACTGGTTGTGCTCGAACTCACCGACAAGCAAAAACAGGCCGACGAACAGCTGACCCTGGCACAGGCTGAGCTGCGTGCCATGCGCGATCAGGTAAAAAAACTCAAAGACAGTGTCAATGCCAGTAACCAGTCAGACCTCCGCGATGAAATCAAAAACCTGACCCAGCAACGCCGGGAACTGGGCAAGCAACTGGATACCGTCAATAACCAGCTCAGCGATGAGACAAAACGCCGCACCGCCGCCGAGGCCAATATCGCTGCCCTGCAACAGCAGATCGCCACACTGAAAAAACAGGCCCCCGCCCCTGACGATGACGCCCTGCAGGAAGCTGATGCCGATCACGAGCGCCTGCTCGCCGAAAACCAGCAACTCTCAACGGCACTGGAACGTGTCCGCGAGGCCTTGCAGCTGCCCGCCGCACCGGCACCCGGTGTCGTGGAGAATGGTGGCCTACAGGTGAAGATGATCTGGTTATGGCTTGGCATCGGCCTGCTGATCGTGGTCGGCTTCATCGCCGGTGTGAAATGGCTGGATTGGCGTAACCGGCAGCGCCACGGCGGTTTCAGAATCTAGCCTATGAAATATAAAGACCTGCGTGACTTTATTCGCCTGCTTGAAGAACGCGGTGAACTGCTGCGCATTCAGCACGAGGTCGACCCGTATCTCGAAATGACTGAGATCTGTGATCGCACCCTGCGGGCCGCCGGCCCGGCGCTGCTGTTTGAAAATCCCAAGGGCTTTACTACCCCGGTTCTCGGTAACCTCTTCGGTACCCCTGAACGCGTCGCCCTCGGCATGGGCGAGGAATCCGTCAGCGCCCTGCGCGAGGTCGGCAAGCTGCTCGCCATGCTCAAGGAACCCGAGCCACCCAAGGGCATGAAGGACGCCTTTGAAAAACTGCCTGTCTTCAAACAAGTGCTGAACATGTCACCGAAGGTCTTGAAAAAGGCCGCCTGCCAGGCGCACGTGCTGGAGGGCGATGAGGTTGACCTCTCCAGGCTACCCATACAGACTTGCTGGCCCGGTGACGCCGGGCCGTTGATCACCTGGGGGCTCGTGGTCACCAAAGGCCCGGACAGGGAACGCCAGAACCTCGGCATCTACCGCCAGCAGGTCATCGGCAAGAACCGCGTCATCATGCGCTGGTTGGCCCACCGCGGCGGGGCACTCGACCTGCGCGACTGGCAGGCCAAGCACCCTGGTGAACCCTTCCCCATTGCCGTGGCACTGGGTGCCGACCCGGCGACCATACTCGGTGCCGTGACCCCGGTGCCCGACACACTCTCCGAATACGCCTTTGCCGGTCTGTTACGCGGCGGCAAGACCGAGGTCATCAAATGCCTCGGCTCCGGGCTGCAGGTCCCGGCCAGTGCCGAATTTGTCCTCGAGGGCCACATCCACCCGGACGACATGGCCGAAGAGGGCCCGTTTGGTGACCACACCGGTTACTACAACGAAGTCGATAGCTTCCCGGTCTTTACCATTGACCGCATCACGCACCGCCAGAATCCGATTTATCACAGCACCTATACCGGTCGGCCGCCCGACGAGCCGGCCGTGCTCGGCGTGGCCCTGAATGAGGTCTTTGTGCCGATCCTGCAAAAGCAGTTTCCCGAGATCACCGACTTCTACCTGCCGCCCGAGGGCTGTTCCTACCGCATGGCCTGCGTGAGCATGAAGAAGCAATATCCCGGCCACGCCAAACGCGTCATGCTCGGGGTTTGGTCATTCCTGCGCCAGTTTATGTACACAAAATTCGTCATCGTCACCGATGATGACGTCAACGTGCGCGACTGGAACGATGTCATCTGGGCCATGACCACGCGCATGGACCCTGGTCGCGATACCACCATTATCGACAATACCCCGATTGATTACCTCGACTTTGCCTCACCGGTCTCCGGGCTGGGCTCAAAGATGGGTTTTGATGCCACCAACAAATGGCCCGGCGAGAGCACGCGTGAATGGGGTAAACCCATCGTCATGGACGAAGCCGTAAAAAAACGTATTGATAATATCTGGTCGGAACTTAATATTGATACAATAGACAAATAGGTCATAAGCAAAAAAACTGAGCGCCATTATGAGACTTACTTTAAACCTGACTATTTATCCCCTTGTCCTCCTTGCCTCACTTGGCATGCTGGCCAATATCGCCGTCGCCGCACCGGAAGATGCGCAGGCGCTGATCGTTGAACACTCCAATCAACTGGTCGACGCATTAAAGGCACAAAAAACGGCGATCAAGGCCGACAAACAGATCGCCTACAAGCTGGTCGATGATATCGTGCTGCCACACGTTGACTTTAACCGTGTCGCCCGCCTGGTGCTGGGCAAGTACTGGCGATCGGCCAACGAGGAACAACGCCAGCGTTTTACCAGCGAGTTCCGTGCCTTTCTTGTGCGTACCTATGTCACTGCCATGATCGAGTTTTCCGATCAAATCGTCTCACACGCCGATAGTGTGAAATACCTGCCATTCCGTAACAGTGACCCGAACGATGTCTCTGTGCGCATGCAAATCACCCTGCCGGACCGCCCACCGGCACAGATCAACTACAGCCTCTACCAGGACGGTGCTGGGAGTGAGTGGAAGATCTATGACCTGGCCGTGGAGGGCATCAGCCTCGCCACGACCTACCGCAGCTCGTTTGCCAGCCAGATCCGCCGCGAGGGCCTTGATGGCCTGATCAACAAACTCGCTGAGCGCAACGCCACCGCCGACCCGAATCCCACTGGTACCGCCACAAATTAAGCCTTCACGACTGGCATTTCTGCCCTACCCACGGTAAGTTTATGGCCTGCCCGGCTGGGACAGCGGGCGGGTAAAAGCCGTTATTAACGCGCATTCTAATAAGAATAGGGAGGCCGCTATGCGCACGATCATGGTCATTAATGCAAAGGGCGGTTGCGGCAAGACCACCCTGTCTACCAATATCGCCGGCTTTTACGCCAGCAAGGGCCACCAGGTGGCCCTCGCCGATTTCGACCCGCAGGGCTCCAGTCTCGACTGGCTCAAGGCCCGCCCCGAAGACCGCGCCCCCATTCACGGCATTGCCGCCTACGAAGGCACGCTGCGGCCGCCCCGTGATACCGATTACCTGATCCTCGACGTACCCGCCGCTGTCCACGGCAAAATCCTCACCCAGCTCGTGCGCCGTGCCGAATCGCTGATTATCCCCGTGCTGCCGTCACCCATCGACATGCGCGCCTGTGCCCACTTTATTGAAGAGCTGCTGCTGGTCGGCAAGGTCAACCGTGACGAGGTCAAACTCGCCGTGGTCGCCAACCGCGTGCGTGAAAACACCCTCATCTATCACAGCCTGGAAAAATTCCTCAAACGCCTGAAGATCCCACGCATCGCCACCCTGCGTGAAACCCAGAACTACATCCGCGCCGCCGAACGTGGCCTGAGCATTTTTGAAATGGCACCCTCACAGGTCGAGCAGGATGTCGAACAATGGAAGTCGCTGACGAGGTGGCTGAACAGCAAGCGTAGTGTTGTGGAGTAGGTTCATTATAAAAGGATACTAACTCCTTTTATTTCTAGTCCGTTTTTTTGCAGCCTTTTTCCGATGGATTAAAAGCAATAATGGTAGCTAACATATTGTATTTTTTGAATATAACCTCGCAATAGACGAGAAACACAAATGTAATAGACTGCATGCGGTCTAAATCACTGTTAGCGTCACAATAAGAAATATAGGTATTCATACACAATGGATTTTCTTACGTTTAAAAGTTTTATTAGCACTGAGGCTCTAATAATATTTTATTACCTTGGCGCAATTATAATGCCTGTTGGGATATGGCTCTTACTTACCTGGCTTCTGCGCAAATATAAATTATTTAATACTGCATATGAAAGCGGGAAGGAAATAATATGGAAATCATTGAATAGAAAACAACAAACTAAACTCGTAGCATTTTTCGTAACTTCATTTATGTTTATGGAGTTATTTTGGCGAATGTTTTTTGAATTTCTAATTGCCTACATGCAAATGCGGGATGCGTTATTACAAACTCAACTATGAATAAATCAAAGAAATACGCTAATAAATCGTTCAATCAGACCGGCAAAAGACGCGTCTTCTGGGTAATTCAAGCGTTAGAGAAAATAAAATATGACAAGAGAATTTGCTAATCAGTTTGCATTAGAGTGGATTCAGGCCTGGAACAGTAAAGACATAAATACAATCATGTCACATTATGCAGAAGATTTTGAAATGACATCTCCCATTATAATGAGTCTTGTCAATGAGGCAAGTGGCACTATAAAAGGCAAAGACGCTATAACAAAATATTGGTCCAAAGCCATTAAAACAAATCCTAATTTACACTTCACATTAGTAAATGTATTTATCGGTGTTACTAGTATACTTATTAATTACAAAGGTCATAGAGGTCTATCTTCTGAGGTTTTACATTTCAACGCAAACAATAAAGTTAACCGGGCATATGCGCACTATATTCAGGAATAATTACTTTAATAAGGCAATAAACATAGGCCACCTAGAGCCAGGGCCTATAATATAGGCTTCCACCCTAGACAGATGTTTATCGCAACATTATACGCATAAGAGAACATCATGGAATTATCCAATGTAATCCCCTGGGGGAGGTCATTTAAAGAATACAGGGAAATGTTTTCGTTATCTGACGATGATCTTGAAAAAAAACTACTAGGTTGTAGTGATGGGCCAGCTTGCTTTAATGCAGAGCTGACAAAAATTGGCGGCAGCATCGTATCCGTTGATCCAGTATATCAATTCAACGCTGAGCAAATTCGATCAAGAATTGATGAGGTTTACCCTCAAGTAATGGAGCAAATGTCAAAAAATAAAGGTAACTATGTATGGAAAACTATCAGTAGTATTGAGGATTTGGGGCAAGTACGAATGAAGGCCATGGAAAAATTCCTGAGTGACTATGAAATAGGAAGGGAATCAGGAAGATATATTAATGCATCACTGCCAGTATTGCCGTTTGAAAGTGACGCATTTGATTTGGCCTTGTGTTCGCACTACTTATTTCTTTATAGTGAGCATATAAATCAAGAGCAACATATTTCCGCTATGAAAGAATTATGTCGTGTAGCCAACGAGGTTCGAGTTTATCCATTGTTATCACTTGATGGAAAAAAATCAAAGCATCTCCAGCCAGTGATCTCTGCTCTCAGGAAAAACGGTATTGATGTTTCGTTAAGGTCCGTGAAATATCTATTTCAAAAAGGCGCTACTGAAATGTTGGTGGCGAAATGCGTATAACAAGGCAAATACACTCTAATCATAAATAAACTACGCGCCTTCGTCGCCCCACTTTTACTCGCCAGAGACTTGCAACATTAACCCTTTTGCGCACTTTGCACGCAAAAGGGTTAACGTTATAGTTGAGTATTACTCAGACGTCATGTTGCCTTGCGCGCATAGTGCGAGTCCACAGATAGGCGCTATGCAGACAACATTGATAATCTCATATGGGCACAGTAGTTAGCGATTGTGTCATATCACTATTAATTAATTTATCTTAACTTAATTATTCGTTGCTTCTTGTCCATCGCTATTTTGGTTAAAGCTACTGGTTAACCTACGGTGCTTGTAGGCACTTTGGTGCTGGCGCGATCTACGAAGAGCAAGCAAATTATGAATGAAATTCTCACATCCGGTTATCGGCTTGCAGAATTTTGTATTGGCAGGACTGAGAAATATTAGGATTATTAGGCGCAGATGAACAATAAAGTATAACCATGGTATTCACCTGTAATTCAAGGAGTCAGTAACAAACACGAATCATTAGTATTTTTATTTATTATTTGTTTGTGTTCTGATTTCAGTTTTGTGAATTATTTCTTTTCAAGATTAATAAATAGTTCAATACCCTCCCTGGGCTCAATAGAGTTGTAAGATTCCTCGAAGACCCGGATGTTGAAATACGGCCTAAAATACGTTTCGTATTCTTCTTTTGTGCCCCCATAAGGTGGGCCACTACCGAGTTCACAATTAAATAATACCCCGACCAATTTGCCATTGGTCGCCAGGAGTTCATGGGTTTTTTGCGCATAATCAGGCCGCAGACGGGGCTCGATGGCACTAAAAAAGGTTTGCTCTAAAATAAGATCATACTGTCCTGCGTGGGCAAAAAAATCTCCATGAATAAGTTGTTGCGTCGGAAAATCCGGCATGCGCCTCAGTAAATTTTCAAAGGGCTTTTGCGTAAGCTCCATCGCATGGACGTTAGCAAAGCCCTGTTTGTACAAATATTCCACCTCATAGGCATTTCCGCATCCAGGTATCAGGATTTTCAAATCCTTGTTTTGCAGCTGGTCAATGTACGCCTTTAGGGGCGTGGAAATATCGCCAATATCCCAGCCTGTTTCTCCGGCATTATAGCGTTCTTCCCAATATTGCTGGTTGTGCTCTGAGTCTGTATTTATCATAGCGGCCATTTATTTATGATGTTCTGCTTATATTTCAAGGTATGCTCATGCATAGTATATAGAGACCCTATGTAATATCCTAAGCGATCAATACTTTTATTTACACTATAATATTTATCTTCTCAAGCGTTAACGCCCGCTAGAATTCAAAGGAAAGATTATGGGTTATTTTGATAAAATTGCTGCGACTGCATTTAAAGAAGGAAAAAATGGTGAAACCCTTTACTTCCCGAATGGGATATTGGGTAAAGGCCGTTTAGTTGAAGACCCTGTCCGAAAAGAAAAGCTGTTTAAATTCCATAAGCGCTTAAATAAGTATTTCTTACCCTTGTGTATCCTATACGGGTTGCTGTTAGGTTTGAGCGGCGGAGTTTCATTAAACGGTTTTATGCCTATTATAATAATCGGCCTGGTGGTAATAATGAGACAGCAGATTCTCATTAGAGGACTACCTGTTAAAAATGAGAAGCTGTCCGCAAAAGAGGCCATGACCTCGACATCTAAAGCGCTTCACCCTGCATGGGTACCCGTTATGTTTGTAGCCGGGATAATAGGAATACTTCTTTCCCTGTCTATTCCGTTCTTTTTCGAAAAATCATTCAATGAGCTGCTTGGCTTAGTCGTTATTACCCTGACGCTTGGTATCGTTTCACTTGGAATCAGCTTGTATTTATATAAAATACAAAAAATTTAATAAAGCCTTCAGTAAACAGGCAATAAAAAGAAGCTAACATATTATTGAAGCATTACTTCAATAATTAATTCAATCTAATTACCCTCAGGCGCAGGCCTCTCTCAGAATTGGCAGGCGTGATCGCCCGAGCAGCACCTGCCGGATGGCGATTAAGGCTAGTATTCCCAGCGCCGTATAACTGACACTGAAGATTAGCAGTGAGGCAATAACCTGTTCATTGGACTGGGTGGTGACGGTCTGTACGGTTTTCACTATGCCGTAAATCGTCCAGGGCTGTCTGCCTGCCTCTGCCGCGGACCAGCCTGCGACAACGGCGATCAGGCCTGCCGGGGCGGTCAGCATGGCCAGGCGCAGGTACCAGGTCTTGCTTTCTATTTCAGCGCGTCTTCGTATCCATACGCCGATGACGGCGGTCACTAACATTATTATTGCCATGGCGATCATGATGCGGAATGAAAAAAATGTCATTGCCACATTAGGGCGTTCTGCTGGTGGCAATTCCTTCAGGCCCCGCACTTCACCGTCTGGATCGTGTTTGATGACCAGACTCAGTGCATACGGTATTTCAACTTCATAGCGATTGCTTGCATTTTTTTGATCCGGAAGGGCAAACACCTTGAAACCTGCACCGCGCTCCGTTTCCCATTGCCCCTCGAGGGCGGCTATTTTCATGGGTTGGTGCTGGTAAACATCAAGCCCATGCAGGTCGCCGATAACAAACTGGGCAATAGAAAAAATCAGCCCGGCCGTCATGCCTATGTGCATACCTTTTCGCGCAACCCGATCGCCTTTGTGACGCAGCAACCGATAAGCAGAAAGCCCCATGATAAAGAAACTGCTGGCCATGAGCCCTGCCGTTATCATATGCAGATAGCGCAATGGAAAGGAGGGATTGAGTAACACCTGCAAGGCGGAAAAGACTTCGGCATGATCACCATTCCAGGTAAAACCCGCCGGCGTATTCATCCATGAGTTACGGCTGACAACAAAAAAGGCGGTCAGAAAGATGCCGAACGTAAACAGGAGTGTCGCCGCAAAGCGTTTGTAAGATCGCTGATTTTGCGTACAGAGCAGCATGACGCCAATGCAACCCCCTTCAAGCAGGGTGGCAAAGATCAATTCATAGTTACGGAAGGGAACCAGCGTATCTTCAAGCCGCCGATAAAAGCCGCCAAACAGGTTGTCGAGCTGCGCAGAGAGCGCCACGCCGGTTATGGCCGCCACGACATAGATGATCAGTAACAGTCGCAGCCATAAATTATAGCTATCCAGATAGACTCTGTCATCGGTGCGTAGCCAGCGCCAGTATAACAGGCAGAGATAGGTGGACAGGCCTATCAATAGCGTTGGAAAGATAATGTGAAAGCCTGCTGTCAGACCAAATTGCAGGCGGCTCAGGTTTGCAACCAAGTCCATGGTTGATACTCCCGAATTTTAGAAGCACACCTAAAAGGTGACGATAAACGTCATCATTGTTTTGAGCGTGAGATAGGCCATAAAAAAGGCCATAACGGATAGTAGGTATAGTCTGGTTGCGCGCATGATAAAACATCCCTGTGTCGTTATCGTAAGTATCGAGTGCATGGTAATGCACTGATAGTCCCCGGTATGTAGTAATCTTGTGTAACGATTTGTAGTTATTTGACTACATTATAATAAGTTATGTTGTGAAGAGTTCTCACAAAACAGCCGGCGCTAAAATTAACGCCTTTTCTGTGCATTAACAATAAGCATAAAGTACTAGGAAGGACACTGCTCTTACGGACAGTTTGCTCGCCTTATCTGTACTGTTAGCATTTATTTTTCAGCAAGACATCGGCCCTGCTCATGCGGAATGGCTACAACAGAAGATATCTCGTCATGATGACAAAATAATGAATTATGCGCATCGAGGGATTATTGCCAGTGTAAAAATTGATTAACCCATCATGTTCTTGCATATCCTTGTGTTGCGTACAATACGTACTTGCTACACCTCGCTGCGGTCATATTGAGGGCAAGGATATAAAACACCTAGTCACTGGCCCCCAGGCCAAGCCTCAAGTCGGTATAGGCTAACTCCACCCCCAATTCCTCGATCATCTTCCTGTTTGATATCCGCCTCGATTCTTTCAAGTAACCAAGCATCCCGGCAGACACCTGCGTCTCGGCCTCGGTCAGTGAAATCTGTGGCGGCCGCGACAGGCCGAGGTGATCGGCGACGGCATTGAACCATTCCGTCATTGTGCCCGGGTGGCCATCGGAAATGTTATACACCGCACCCGGCTGACCACGCTCGGCCGCGGCGACACAAATGGTGGCGAGGTCTTCACTGTGAATGCGGTTGGTATAACCGGATTCGGTCTCGTTCAGCACCGGCAGGCCCTTTTCCAGCCGCGCACGGGGCAGGCGGCCGGGGCCATAGATACCCGGCACACGCAGGATGACGACCGGCACCCCGGTTTGCCCCGACCAGTCGCGTAGGGCCATTTCCGCATCAAGGCGGCGGCGGCCCCGATCGGTGCCGGGCTGCAGGGGCGATTGCTCAGTGACCCAGTCACCACCGCTATCGCCATAGACGGCCGTGGTACTGATCAGCACCACCCGCTGCGGCAGGGAGGTCTTCGCCAGGCTGGCCAGCCAGTTGCGCAGGCGTGTATCCTTCTGGCCCTCACGAGGAGGTGGGGCGAAGTAGTACACCAGCGCCCCTTTGGCCGATAGGCCACCCAGACTGGCGGGCTCATCGAGGTCGGCACACAGGGGCGTGATACCGGCCCCCTGCAAGGCCTCGCAGGTCGCGGGATTACGGGAAAGCCCCGCCACATGGGCCTTTTGTGCCTGCCAGCGGTGCGCGACGCGCTGGCCGATATCCCCACAACCGATAATTACTACGTTTTGCATGTTTCACTCTGTCGTCAAATCAGGGATAATCCTGAGCCTTTCTGTCAGGTTATCGGGCCATTTTTGCGTGCGCCCACCATGTAGTGGTTATGAATTATAAGATCCAAATTGAGCCGGGCGGTGCATCTTTTACCGCCAATGCCGACGAGTCTATCCTCGAGGCCGCACTGCGCCAGCAGGTTGGCCTGAGTTACAGTTGTCGTGACGGTCTCTGTGGCGTCTGCAAGGCCCACATCCTCGAGGGCGAGGTCACTTATCCTGGCGAGCGCCCCGAGGCACTGACCGTCGCCGAACAGGCCGAGGGCATGGCCCTGCTCTGCCAGGCCCATGCCGGCTCGGATTGTCGTATCGAGGCCCACGTCGCCGAGGCGATTGCCGGCATCCCGATCCGCAAACTGCCCTGTCGTGTGATCACCAACGAACAACTGGCCCACGATGTCATACGCCTGGACCTGAAGTTGCCCGAGGGTACCGATTTCAAATTTCTCGCCGGCCAGTATATCGACTTTCTGCTTCAAAACGGCCACCGCCGCAGCTTCTCGATTGCCAACGCGCCGCACGATGCCGAACATCTCGAGTTACACGTGCGCCATGCCAAGGGCGGTGAGTTTACCGACTTTGTCTTTGAACACCTGAAGACCAAGGCATTGCTGCGCATGGAAGGCCCGCTTGGCAGTTTCTATTTGCGCGAAGACACCGACCGACCGATCATCTTCATGGCCGGCGGTACCGGCTTTGCGCCAATTAAGGGCATTATCGAACACGCCCTACATGAGGGGATTAACCGCCCCATGCACCTGTATTGGGGCGCGCGCAGCAAGCGCGACTTATATATGAATGCCTTGCCTGAGAAATGGGCTGAAGAACACGCGCATATTACCTATGTGCCGGTCTTGTCCGACCCGCTGAAAAAAGATAACTGGCAGGGTCGTACCGGTTTTGTACACGATGCGATCATGACCGACTTCGATGACCTCTCCGGCTTTGATATCTATGCCGGTGGCCCGCCGCAGATGGTGCATGGCGGTTTCGAGGCCTTTGCAAAAAAAGGCCTGACGGAAGAGCACTACTTCTCGGATTCTTTCGAGTACGCCCGCGACAGCAAATAGCCTTACAGGCTATCGATTAACTTAATGCCCTTGCGGTAACACTCGGCGGCGCGCTCGGGCTCCTCGAGGCGTTCGAGTAATTCACCCAGGGCGCGGTAGGTGCGCGGCTGCGGTGACTGGCCGATACTGGCCTCGAACCAGGCCCGCGCCTTGCCCCACAGCTGGTTACGCACGGCAAGTCTTCCCAGCACTTCCAGTAACACCGGGTCCTTGCCATGTTGGGCTGACCATTGCTCGGCCCAACTCAACTGACGGGCAACATCCACCGGCTTGCAGCGCGCATACAACTGCAACAAGCCATGGTCCCATTGTTTTTTCAGTGCATCATGTAATACGGTCACGGCCGTTTCGTCGGCATTAAAACGCAGCAGCCCTTTAACATAGGCCTGTAACAGTGACACGTCGTAACGCAGGCGCCGTGGCACCTCCTGCCAGACCTGTTGCAGACGTGCCTGCTCGCGGGTCGCGTTGAGTAATTCACCGTATACACGTACCTCCACGGCATCGAGGGTCGCCTCGTCACTGACCTTGCGCTTGCGCAATTCCGGCAGCAGCTGGTGCAGCCTTTCCCAGTCACGCAACTCGCTATACAGGCGCATTAATAATTTCAGTACATGCGGGTGTTTCGGCGCCAGTGAGCGCAGGTGCGTGAGGGTAGCGAGCGCCTGTTCCAGCTGGCCGTGGCGCAACTGCAGGTCGGCCTGCGTCAGGCCCACCGCCACGTCGGCGCCCGGCACACTCTCATGTGCCTTGGAGAGGAACTGATCACGGCGAACATCGGCACCCTGTTCCTGTGCGGCACTCGCTGCGGCGAGGTAATTCAACAAGGGCGACTCGCTGTGCTCGACATGCTGAATGAGCAGCTTCTCGGCCTTGTCCCAGTGGCGTTGTGCCAGTTCCAGCAGACCCCGGTTGAGACTGCGCCGCGCCTTTTGCACATGGCGCCGTTCCTGCCAGTCGTGCATGCGCCGCGACAGACCCCAGCTATTGACGAGAAAACGGATCAGATAATAGGCCACCACAAAACCGGCAAACAGGGCGACGATAAACAGGGTCAGGCTGATCTCGATCGCCCACGGCGAACGTGCGATCAATACGTAACCGGCGTCCTGCTTGGCAAGCAACGCCAGGGCGACACCGAGCAGGGCAATAAAGAGGATCTTGATAAGCAGCTTCATGGTGTCGGCTCACCCTGCTTGCCCGACGTCTTGGCCTCCAGCCTTTCCAGTTCGACCAGTGAGGCGCTGATATCGGGCAGGGCGGGTTGCAGTTCCAGCGTCGCGAGTTTGCTGATTTGCTCGAGCAAGGCCTTGACCGGTGTCGACTCAGCATTGAAATAGGCCGCGACCCATTCGCTCACCTCGGCGAGGCTGGCCTGGTAGACCGCGGTATCTTTTTGTAACAGGGCCAGGCGTGCGGCCTCGAGTTTCAGGCGCAGGTTATGGCGCAGGAAGACCATTTGCTCCGGGGCGAGCAGGGCATCGATCGGCCGGTCGGTGCGACGGATCGTGACCAAGGTTTTCATCTCGGCCCAGATCGCCGCGGCATGGGCACGCCAGTCCTTGATATCAGCGGCAGCCTTTGCACCGGCCTGTACCGTTTCCTTTTCGCTGCGCGTCGGCATGATCGTGGGCAGGGCCTCGACCTGTTTGGCAAGGGCGATCAGGCTCAGGCTGGCGCCCTCGATATCGACCTCGGGCACGGCCTTGAGCGCGGCGATCTCCTCACTGAGCAGGGCGCGCAGCTTGTGCAGGGCGGGGCTGGCGAGCGCCGTCACCCGGGCATCAGCCAGCTCCATGGCGCGCAGGGCGCTTGCTACATCACCAAGCAATAACAGGCGTGTATTTGCCAGACGCAGGTAGTAACGCACCTCGGCCAGTGCCCAGGCATTGCGGTCGCGACCAAGCTCGGTATGTAATTGCTCAAGGGCTTTTGCCAGCTCGGCGCGGGCACTTTGTTCCGCCTGCAGCAGTACCTCGAGTCGCTGGTTCTGCTCAGTGAGGCTGGCTTGCAGGTCTTGCTTAAGGCCTGCGGCCTGCGCCGCCATCGCCTGCAAGGCCTCTTGGCGTAAACCGCTATCGGCCTGCTGCTGGGTCCACAGGTAATAACCGCCAGCGGCCGTGCCGATGGCGATTAACAGGGCCAGTACGGCCAGCACTGGCGCCATGCCCGCGCCGCGGCCGTCTGTGGTCGTGGCGTCTTGTGCCGTCGGTTGCTTTTCTGCCGGGTTTTTCTCAGCCGGCTTCTTCTCTGTCGGCGCCTTCGCCGCGGTCGTTTGTGTTGCTTCTGTTTTGGCCTTGTCTTGCTCTGTCATGAGGTTACTCCGTTTTGGCCTTGTGCCACTGACTAATGGCCTCAACCATGCCGTTGTCGCTGGGCTTTGTGGCAATAATAACAGTGTCGGTGAATCCCCGTTCGCGCGCAAGCGCGGCCAATCGCTCGCTCATTACCAGCAACGGTAATGGCGTCAGATCACAGTGTTCCTCTGCCGCCATGGCCATCAGGTTATCCAGTGTTTCACCACTGGCGACGGTCAGCAGGTCGATACCGGCATCCAGCAGACGCGACAATTCACCGGCAGGGGTATCGGCGCGAACACGACGGTACAGCTCGGCATGGTCGACCTGAGCCCCGCGTTCGCACAATGCTTCGGCCAGCCGCTCCCGGCCCCCCTCGCCGCGCAGGATGAGTACACGCCGGCCGTCCATATCGGCCAAGCACCGCTCAGTGAGTAAAGACTCACTTGTACCTGGCCCCTCAGCCACCAAGGCAACATGGATGCCCGTCGCGGCGAGGGCCGCGGCCGTGGCCCGGCCTATCGCCGCGACCTTGACTGTTGCCGACAGTGGCCTGGGCAGGCAGGCCCGGGCCTGCTCGACGGCGTTGCGACTGATAAAGATCAGCCAGTCATAGTCCGTGGCCGACTGGCAGCGTTGTTGTGAGGGGGGGTCGTCGACGGCCTCAATGGCCAGTGCCGGCAGGCGAATCGCTATGCCACCGGCCTCGGTGATGCCTTCACAGAGGGCCTCGGCCTGCGCCGCCGGACGGGTAACTAGGACACGGCACCCCTGTAAGTCGTCGGCTGGCGGCATTTACTTGTCCGCGTACAGGGCCTCAAGGATGACATCGGCACCACGGGCGAGCAGTTCTTCGGCCAGGGCCTTGCCCATCTCGGCGGCCTCATGTGGCGGACCAAAGATGGCGCTGCGCAGGATCTCGCTGCCATCGGTACGACCGACCAGGCCACTTAGGTGTATCTGCTGGCCATCGAGTACGGCAAAACCGGCAATCGGCACCTGGCAACCGCCCTCGAGGCGGTTGTTCATGGCCCGCTCGGCCTCGACACAGACATGGGTATCCGGGTCGTCGAGGGTGGCGATGAGGGCATTGATGTGTGGGTCATTCGCGCGGCACTCGATACCGATAGCGCCCTGACCGATGGCCGGCAGACTGACCTCCGGGGGTAGGGCGACACGGATACGGTCTTCGAAGCCGAGACGCTTGAGCCCGGCAGCGGCGAGGATAATGGCATCGTAGTCACCGGCATCGAGCTTGGCCAGGCGCGTATTGACGTTACCGCGCAGGTCTAGGATCTCCAGATCGGGCCGGCGTTCACGCAACTGGCACTGGCGACGCAGGCTCGAGGTGCCGAGCCTCGCGCCTTGTGGCAACTCATCGAAACTGGCGTAGTGATTGGAGACAAAGGCATCACGCGGGTCTTCGCGGTCCATGATCACCGGCAGGTGCAGGCCCTCGGGCAGGTCTACCGGCACGTCCTTCATCGAGTGCACGGCGATATCGGCATCACCGTCGAGCATGGCGCGTTCGAGTTCTTTCACAAACAGGCCCTTGCCACCGATCTTGGCCAGTGGCGTATCAAGGATCTTGTCGCCCTGGGTGGTAAAGGTCACCAGCTCTACCTCCAGCCCCGGGTGGGCGGCCTGCAGGCGCGCGGCGACATGTTCGGCCTGCCAGAGCGCCAGGGGGCTCTTGCGTGTGGCAATACGTATTTGATTATCTGACATTTTTTTTGAACCTTGGGCCCCGAGGAGGCTCTAATTGGTTAATCCGGTCTGCAGCAAAAACGACTGCACCACGGGGCGTAGATTGAATTTCGGTTATTTTACGGTATCTGCCGCCCAAGGGGCTATAATTCGACCGCAATGGAGTCCGATATGTTGAAAAAGCTGTTTACCACCTTGCTCATGGCTGGTTGTGGCCTGTTCCTGCTCTCCAGCCTGCAGGCCGCCGAAGTCGAGATCCCGGTGCTGCATAACCTGCAGGCCGATAGCCAGATCTCGCAACAAAGGCAGTTACCGATGGTGGTACTGTTCTCGGCCACGTATTGTAGTTATTGCCGCATCATCAAGGAAGAGTTTCTCAAGCCGATGCTGATCAGTGGCGAGTACACCGACAAGGCCATGATCCGCGTGATTGAAGTCGATAGCAACGATGACCTGGTAGACCTGAATGGCCAGCCGATCTCCGCCGAGGACTTTGCCTTCCGTTACGATATCTCCCTGACACCGACCCTGGTCTTTTTCGATGCCCGGGGCAATGAGCTGGCGAAACGCATGGTCGGCGTGACCACGGTGGATTATTACGGTAGCTACCTCGATGCGGCCATTGGTGAGTCGCGCCAGCGCCTGCATGCCACACGGCAACTGGCCTTAAACCCCTGAGACCTAGCCCCTCGCCTTGAGCAGCTTGCGCAGGGCGGCGAGATGCCGCCGACTGACATCAAGCTTATCGTCAATATTCTTCAGTGTGACCCGTACCCGGCCGAGGCTGTCCTTTTCCAGGCCGCTGATACACTCAAGCGCGACCAGCGCATTGCGGTGAATACGCACAAACCGTTCGCCAAACTCCTCTTCCAGGGCCTTCAGTGATTCTTCGATGAGCGCCATGCCGCCAGAATGTCGCAGCTCAACATATTTCTGCTCGGCGCGCAGGTAACAGATCTCGGCTATCGGGATAAGCTGCAGGTCGCCGCGCGTACGCACACCGATATGGCTGCGTGCCTGCTCTTGCCGGGTTTCCTGCAAGGCCTGTAATTGGCCCTTTTGCAGGCTGTTGGCCTTGTCGAGACTTTGCTGCAGGCGCGCGGCCTTGATGGGTTTGAGCAGGTAACCGACGGCATTGGCATCGAAGGCGGCCAGCGCATGTTCATCATAGGCCGTGGTAAAAATGATCGCCGGGGCCGGTGAGAGGGCGTTCAGGTGGCGCGCCGCCTCAATACCGTCCATGCCCGGCATGCGGATATCCAGCAGGATGGTATCCGGCTGTAACTGCTGCGCCTGCTCAATGGCCTGCCGACCATTGGCGGCCTCGCCGACCACTTCGACCCCGGCATCGAGCTCGCCGAGCAGTCTGCGCAGGCGTTCACGGGCCAGGGCCTCATCATCGACGATCAGCAACCTCATGCCTCGACCTCCAGGGGCAGGGTGACCTGCACGACATAGCGGCCATTATGCCGCCTGATCTGCATACTCGCCTGTCCGGCATAGATCGCCGCCAGACGTTCATGGATATTGGCCTGCGCGATCTGGTTACCGCGTGTATCCCCTTCACAATCACGACAAGGGTTATCGACCTCGATTAGCCAGTGTTGGCCGCTTTTATGGATACGGATCACGATCTCACCGCCCTCGGCCAGTGGCTCAATCCCGTGTATGACCGCGTTTTCCACCAGTGGCTGGATTAACAGGCTCGGCAGCGGCATATCCTCAAGGCCTTTATCCACCTCCCAGCGACACTGCAGACGCTCACCGAGGCGCAATTGCTCGATGTGCAGGTAGCTGCGGCAGATCTCGAGTTCATCACGCAGGGCCACCTGCTGCCGCGCGCTGGCGAGACTGGCGCGAAATACCTGTGCCAGGTCTTCAATGGCGCTTTCGGCCAGGGCCGCATTGCGCCGGGTAAGGCTGGCAATGACATTCATGCTATTGAAGAGGAAATGTGGGCGGATACGTGCCTGCAGGGCCTCGATACGCGAGTTGTTCTCGGCCAGCAGGGCCTGCTGTGAACAATACTGAATATAAAAGTAGCGCAGGCTGATGGCGCTGATGATCGCACTGATAGCGAGGTTGCGCAGCAGGAAGTCGGCATGTTGCCAGCCGGGGCGTACCGTGGTGACAACAATGCTACCGACAAACTGGTAGGCCAGCTCGCTGATCAGCAGGCAAATCGACAATAGCAGGGCATAGCTGGCAAAGGCCGCCCGGGTGTTGTCCAGACGACGTAACAGGGGCCGCAGCAGGCACAGTCCAAGGACACTACACAGGGCCACCCACTGTACAAACAGCGAGATCAGACCAAGGTCTTGCCAACGCTGGCCCGGTGAGCTGCCGGCAAGCATAAGCACAAAGGCCAGCAGTTGCGCGATCACTACGACCACGAGCAGCATCTGGATACTGCAAAAATCGGGCAGGAACAGGCCGTCGCCGGGGTGTTGTCGTTTGCTCGGGGGGCTGAGTAGCAGCATATTGGCTATATTATTAAGTTCCCTGTTTTGACACAGTTTAGCAGCCTTTGCCGCTATCTGTAGTAGTCCACGCCGTGGGCGAAATCGTCTATACTGCGCGCATCTCAAACCTTATATATCGAAGTGACCATGAGCGAACAGGACAAAAAACCCTGGGGCGGCCGGTTTACGGCGGCGACCAACGAATTCGTTGAAACCTACACGGCCTCGGTCGGCTTTGACAAGCGGCTGTATCGCCATGACATCAATGGTTCCATTGCCCATGCCACCATGCTGGCCAAGGTCGGCGTGCTGACCGAAGCCGAGTGCAAGACCATCGTCAATGGCCTTAAGGATATCCTCGCCGATATCGAACGCGGTGACTTTGCCTGGTCAGTGTCACTCGAAGACGTGCACATGAACATCGAGGCCCGGCTGACTGAGCGTGTCGGCGCGGTTGGCAAGAAACTGCACACCGGTCGCTCGCGTAACGACCAGGTCGCGACGGATATCCGTCTCTACCTGCGCGAGGAGATCGACGCCCTCTGTGAAGGCCTGCTGGCCATGCAAGCGGCGCTGCTGAACCTTGCCGAGCGCGAGGCTGAGACGATCATGCCCGGCTTCACCCATTTACAAACGGCACAGCCGGTCACCTTTGGTCATCACATGATGGCCTGGTTTGAGATGATCGAACGTGACCGCCAGCGTTTTATCGATGCCCGCAAGCGCACCAACATTTTGCCACTCGGTGCGGCGGCACTGGCCGGCACCAGTTACCCGATCGACCGTGCCTACACGGCCGAACTGCTGGGTTTTGATAGTGTGGCCGAGAACTCACTCGATGCCGTCAGTGACCGTGACTTCGCCATTGAATTTACTGCCGACGCGGCAATATTAATGATGCACCTGTCACGCTTTTCGGAAGAACTCGTCTTGTGGTCGTCGGCACAGTTTAACTTTGTCGATCTCGGTGACAGCTTCTGCACCGGCTCCTCGATCATGCCGCAAAAGAAAAATCCCGACGTGCCTGAACTCGTGCGCGGCAAGTCCGGTCGCGTCTACGGCAACCTGACCGCCTTGCTGACCCTGATGAAATCGCAACCACTGGCCTATAACAAGGACAACCAGGAAGACAAGGAACCCTTGTTTGATACGGTCGATACCCTGTTGGCCTCAGTGCACCTGTACACCGAGATGCTCGCCGACATCCAGGTAAATAAAAAATCCATGTATGAAGCCGCAGCACGGGGCTTTTCCACCGCCACCGACCTCGCCGATTACCTGGTGCGCAAGGGTGTTGCCTTCCGCGATGCCCATGAGGTCGTTGGCCTGTCGGTACGTTTTTGTATTGATAACAACAAGGACCTGCCGGATTGCAGCCTTGCCGAATTACAACAGTTCAGCAAGGTCATCGAAGACGATGTCTATGCGGTGTTAACCCTGGAAGGTTCGGTGTCAGCGCGTAACCATATCGGCGGTACCGCACCGGAGCAGGTGCGCGCGGCCATCGGCCGGGCGCGAGCCCGCCTTGGGCTATGAGTCAGGATAGCCTCGATAACTTAAGCAAACGCCTCGCGGATTTTGCGCGCGCGCGTGACTGGGAACAATTTCACTCGCCAAAGAATCTTTCCATGGCCCTGATCGCCGAGGCCGCCGAACTCGTTGAGCACTTCCAATGGCTCAGTGAAGAACAAAGCTACCAACTTGATGAGAGCAAACGTGAAGAGGTGGCCCTGGAGCTGGCCGATATCCTGATCTATACCCTGCGCTGTGCCGAACGGCTGGATATCGATGTCCTCGATGCCGCCCTACGCAAGGTGGCCATCAATGAACAGCGTTACCCGGTTGAGAAGGTACGCGGCGATGCCCGCCGCGCGTCTGAATATGAGGATTAGTTCACGGCCCTTCAGGCCGCGACGAACTGACGGCCGCCGTTCTCGCGTGCCCGGGCAAGTGCCAAACTGACACGCTCCAGCAACATGTTGACGTCATTACCGCGCTGCCATTGGCTCAGGCCACAATAGACCGCCGGGGTGGCCTCCATCACTTCAGTTGCCTGCAGCGTGTCGACCTGTTCAAAGATCTTCTCTGCCAGCCCCTGTGTCGCCTCACTATTCGTCTCGGGCAGCAGTAACAAGAAACTGTTGTCGCTAAAACGTCCGATGATGTCGGCCCAGCGAACCTGGTCACGCAGGCAGCGACTGACCTCGAGGATAAAAGCATCACTCAGTGCCTCATCCGCAGCATCGAACTCCAGTAACATCACCGATAGTTCGTTGTTATAGCGTCGGCTGCGTGAGACCAGGGTCTCCAGGTCACGGATCAGGCCCCGGCGGTTAAGGGTGCCGGTCAGTTCATCACTCAGGATCAGGCGTTCAATCCGAGCCTCGAGCATACACTGCTCGGTTTTATCGGTATAAAAGGCCACATCCAGCTGGCTGCCATCCGGGCCACTCAGGCGTGCATAATGACACTCTAGGCAACTGACGGCATGACGCCCCATCACCGGCAATTGTAGCTTTTCCGGCTTTTCGAACAGGGGCTCAAGGCGGTGCTTGGCCGCCGTCTCGCGGTCCA
This sequence comes from Sulfuriflexus mobilis, assembly GCF_003967195.1. NCBI lineage: Bacteria > Pseudomonadati > Pseudomonadota > Gammaproteobacteria > Chromatiales > Granulosicoccaceae > Sulfuriflexus > Sulfuriflexus mobilis. The sequence goes on from NZ_AP018725.1 coordinate 3,071,549, forward strand.
GACTGCACAATTCTTTTACAGACAGCCCGGTAAAATCGCTCATACGGGCATTGGCCCAGCGGACCCGCCCGGACTCCTCAAACAATATCATCCCCAGCGGGCTGGCCTCGAGCAGGGCCGACCACCACTGGCTATCGAGTGTCTGTGTCATCATTATTTAGCCTCTCCAACATTTTGTACTTACTATTTGAGTTTGTATCGGACACGGGCTCAATAACTTTAGTAAGAGCCCCTACCTGTATGCAATGAACCATGAAATTCAAGAGGTTAAGGCCCGGTTTGCGGCCCGGGGGCAATCTTCTGGCGCTTTTGCGCTGCAACCGGGACTCCAGCTTTGCCTGCAAATGCCGATAGGTTAGTAGCGCTGGAGCAAATAAAGTATCCCCCATGGACTGTAATTCGATAAAACGTCGCTTTCTGGCCCTTAACCGAGATCGCCTGCAACGTATTACCTCTACCTTGTTGTGGCGGCAACGTGATTTTCTGGACCTACTACCGCTGCTGTTCCATATTAATGACCCCTCTCTGCCTGGTTACGTCACTGACGAGGTCCCTGCCGGCATCAGTAATTATAGACCCGGTAAACAGACCCTCGAGGCCGCTTGCCGGGTTTACAAACGTTTCAAACATAGCTCGCGGGCACTGTCACGTTATGCTATCCAGGCACTGTTCCTGACTGGCAGTAGCGGCACGATTGCCCATGCCAAGAACAGCGACTTTGATATCTGGGTCTGCCACCGCACAGACCTGGATGACGCGGCTATCGCCTTGCTTGAGGAAAAGGCCAGCGCCATTAGTCGCTGGTGTACCGAATTAAACCTCGAGGTTCATTTCTTCCTCATGGATGAGCAGCGGTTTCGGCATCAGAAACATCAAACGCTCAATAAAGAGCACAGCGGCAGCGCACAACACCTGTTACTCCTTGAAGAATTTTATCGCAGCAGTGTCCTGCTTGCCGGTTGCATGCCGCTTTGGTGGTTTATTCCCCCGGAAGAGGAGCATAACTATACGACCTATGCCGCCGAACTCATCAAGACTGGCCGTGTTGCTGAATATGAAGTGATCGACTTTGGCGCGATTCATAATATTCCTGCCGAGGAGTTTTTTGGTGCTTCACTCTGGCAAATCTACAAGGGGATTGATTCCCCCTACAAGTCTGTTTTAAAAATTTTGCTCATGGAGGCCTATGCCAGTGAGTACCCGAATATTGATCTTCTGTGTCTGAACCTGAAGCGCGCCATTTATGAAAACAGGGTCAGTCTCGCCGTGATCGACCCCTATATCATGATTTGTCACAAGGTCGAAGAGTACCTGCTGCAGCGTGCAGAAAAAAAACGCCTTGAGCTGGCCCGCCGTTGTTTTTACTTCAAGGCCGATATACGTCTGAGTAAAACCGATACAGCAGATGCTGGTACCGCATGGCGACGAGAACTATTACGGACATTGGTTAATCAGTGGGGCTGGGATGATGCGCACATGTTAATGCTCGATTCCAGGCCTACCTGGAAGATCCATCGTGTTCTTGACGAACGCAAAAGCCTTGTCGACGAGTTGACTCGTAGTTACAAGCTGTTATCCGGTTTTGCCCGCGAATATTCCTCTGTTGCCCACATTAACCAGCAGGACATGACCATACTCGGCCGTAAGTTGTATGCGGCCTTTGAGCGCAAGGCTGGCAAAATTGAAACCGTTAACCCGGACATCTCAGATAACCTCGTTGAGGAACAGTTGTCTTTTCATGAGTCGACCGACAGTTGGTTATTATTCCGCGGCAATGTGACGGCCGCGGATACTCGCCATAATACACCCTTAAAAAGGAGCCGAAGTATTGTTGAGTTGTTATGCTGGTGTCACTTTAACCACCTTATTGGTCACGGCACGATCACATCACTGTATCCCGTTTCCAGCCGGCTCGGGCTGCGTGAGCTTAACAATATTCTGGCTACCCTGAACAACCATTTCCCTGCCGGCAGACTGCCTGATGCCGATATGTCGAAATTTTCTCAGCCAAGCCATATGACGCATTCGATTATGTTTGTGAATGTCGGCATTGACCCTGACAAAAGACACTTGTCGCGTGATGTACAAATTATCAGTGACCGTTCAGACGCCTTCAGTTACAGCAGTTTTCTTGAAAATCTCGTAGTAAGTATTGATCATGTCTCTATCAATAGCTGGCAGGAAGTCTACACGCAAACCTATCATGGCATTGATCGAATTCTTGAGTGTCTCTGTCATAATGTAAAATTGGCCACTGTAAAAAATTCCATCATTCAACCTGAGATCCATGCTTACAGTTTTTCTTCGACAAAAGACACCACTGTATCATCGCGGATAGAGAACATTTTTCAAAATGTGATTAGTTTCTTCCACCGACCGGCTATGCCCGTTGGTGCACGATATATCCTTGGCGTGGAAAACAATTACTATATTCTGCAAAACAATCCCAAACGCATCGAGTACCATCGGGTTGGAAATTATGACTGCCTGATTCGAGAGCTTTGTCAGTCACGAGAAGACTATCGCCCGATAATTTTTGACAGCCACACCCTTGGCCAGCATTTTTTGCCATTACTGTACGCCAAACACGAGCTTGATTCGCTTAACACCTATATACATATTAATGGAAAAACCGCTGATATTTATATCATTGATGAGCATGGCACGCTTTTTTATCAACAACAGGATTTTTTCAGTCTGGTAGCAACAACCAGCCAGTTCGACAGCTTTTTCTACTCCATCAAGCAGCGTATGATTGCAAGCGGACTAAGTAGCCCTGACTGTCAGGTAAATTTTTTTAGCCTGCAGCAACAACAGGGCCAGTGGCATATCAAGGAATACCTAGTCGACCCACTTGCCGCGCCGGCTAACGCCCTGCATGTTACTGTGTTGATCGACAATATTAACGAGCCTTTCTCCTACCGTGTCTACTGTGACGACATGGAATTCTCTTCCCTGCAGTATCAGAAGGATATTTTTGATCGCGTTGCAGATTATATTATTTCCCTACGCCATGAACGGACACCCTATGCGCTGTATATCACCGATATTGATATTCCGAGCGGTCTTGAGGAAAATATCCATACTCATCACTACCTGCGTTATAAACAGCAGTTCGAGGTTCAGCTGAATAACGCTCTCGTGCAGGCACATCGCCGCAATATTTCGTAAAAGACTGGGCTTCTTGCTGTTAAACAATGGCCCTGGGCCCTGCTGAAGCCGACACACTTGATCGGGAATCGAATCTCACAGTGGCCGACAGTGTTGATGATCTACGCTGCGCTGGCCTCGCTCGGAACCGCATTCAAGCCACCCTCCAGCACATACACATCAAAACCTCTCTCAGCCAGCAAATACGCCGCTGAGGCACTGCGACGGCCGGTATCACAAACCATGATGTAGGTTCGCTCTGCATTGATCTCATCGGCCTTCTTACGCAGGAAGAACAACGGTAAATTAATACTCCCTGGCAGGCTGCCATTGCTATGTTCACTCGGCAACCGCACATCCAGCCACACGGCCCCGCCTGCAACCCGCTCTGCCGCCGCCTCGTAGCTTAGCTTGCTATGTAGCGGCTCTTTCATCAGCTCAATGAAATCACTTTTACCCAAACGCATAAGCACACCATCTGTCAGCATGGTGATGGTGGCGTTACGCTTGTTTTCTGAAATCAGCGCCTCTTCACCAAAGGCATCGCCGCTGTTCAGCTCAGCAAGCACCATCTCTTCTTTTGTTCGCGGTGATATGCGCGTTACCTGGCAACGACCTTCACTAATGATGTAGTAATAATCGCCTTCGCCCCCCTGACGAATCACGACCTCTCCTGCCTCGACCGGCAACTGCTCGAGCTTCATGAACAGGGCCTGGATATTGGCCGCCGGTAACTGCATGATGCTGGGCGTATGCAGCAGGCGTGACATCCAGTCACCATCGCTCTCTTCGACTTCCTCTACCTGGTAGCTTGATGACTGATCCCAGGTCAGCAGCACATCCAGCAAGTCACGATCCACGAGGGCAATGGTACAATCGGTTTTCGCCCGCGCCGTCTGCGTGCGCGGCTGTTGGGGGCTAAGCGGGTGGCGTGCCCCCTGGCTGCCGCCTTTGACTGTACTGGTCTCGCTGCCGTCACTCAGCTCCACCTCACCGGCCAACACATACACGGCGTGTTTATCGTTTTCACCGGCCTTGAAAAGAATACGCCCGGCCTTTATCTGTTCGATACGTGCCTTGCGGGCCAGCTCCTCAAAGTTTTCATGGGTCAGGGCATTAATAGGCACAAGCGCGGCAAGGGCGCGCCGGTCACTACTGTTCACAGAATTTCCCATACTGACCTTCACCACCAAAGACACAAATAGAAATACCCCCGGCCACCAGCAAGGCGACTGATGCGGTATGGCAACGCTTGTGCGACAATCCTGACACAAAAGAGGGCGATCTTGCCGGTTTCATAGGCGGCATTATCGTTATTTTAACTCAATAATAAGGTCTTACACCCCCAATTTTAATCATGAATCTGCCCGACAAGTCTCAATTACAGTATTTCGTCTCGGGTATTGACGCCTTCAGTGATGCCTGTGGCCGGGCCATCGCCTGGCTGACCCTGCTCATGGTCCTGACCCAGTTTGCGGTGGTGGTCCTGCGTTACCTATTCGATACCGGCTGGATCGCCCTGCAGGAATCGATCCTGTTTATGCACGCCCTGGTCTTCCTGCTTGGTGCAGCGTATACCCTGCGTCATGAGGGCCATGTACGGGTCGATATCTTCTATGAACACCTGTCACGGCGCCGACAGGCTCTCGTCGACGGCCTCGGCACCTTGTTCCTGTTATGGCCGGTCTGTGCCTACATCCTCTGGGCCAGCTGGGGCTATGTGACGAATTCCTGGCAATTACTCGAGGGTTCGCGCGAGGCCGGCGGCCTGCCAGGGGTCTTTCTCCTGAAGACAAGTATCCTGCTCATGGCCAGCCTGCTGGCCCTCCAGGGTCTGTCTATGTTTTTGAAAAATCTGCTTATTATTTTTGATCGGGGAGAAGGCGACTGATGCTCGAATATATGGCCCTGTTCATGTTTCTCGTCGCCTGCCTGGTGCTTATGAGTGGTTACCCGGTGGCCCTGTCGTTGGCGGGTACGGCACTGGGCTTCGCGCTGATCGGTAATGCCATGGGGCACTTTGACGCGGCCTTCCTCGCCGCGCTGCCGAACCGCCTTTTCGGCATTATGACCAATGAGACCCTGATCGCCGTGCCCTTGTTTGTGTTTATGGGTGTCATGCTGGAACGTTCCCGGGTCGCAGAGAAACTCCTCGATACCATGTCAGCCCTGTTTGGTGCCATGCCAGGTGGCCTGGGCTTCTCGGTGACCCTGGTCGGTATGCTGCTCGCCGCCAGCACTGGCATTATTGGTGCCACGGTCGTGACCATGGGCCTGCTGTCCCTGCCGACCATGCTCAAGCGCGGCTACAGCCCCTCGCTGGCCTGCGGCACCATCTGCGCCTCCGGGACCCTCGGCCAGATCATCCCGCCGTCGATCGTCCTGATCCTGCTCGGTGATGTGCTGTCATCAGCTTACCAGCAGGCACAGTTGGATATGGGCATCTTCTCGCCAGAGACCATCTCAGTAGGGGACCTGTTTGCCGGTGCCTTACTCCCCGGGCTGATGCTTGTCAGTCTGTACCTGGGCTATTTGCTGATCATGGCCTTGCTCAAACCCGAAACCATGCCGGCCCTAGCCGCCACCGAACGGGCCGAGCAGAGCCGTGGCCAACTATTCAAACAGGCCATGCTGGTGCTGGTGCCACCACTGGCACTGATCATTGCCGTACTCGGCTCGATCCTCGCCGGTATTGCCACACCGACCGAGGCGGCCTCGGTCGGTGCTATGGGGGCCATCCTGCTCGCCGTCAGTCAGCGACAATTTAACCTGCAACGTCTGCGCGAAGTCATGCAAAGCACCACACGGGTGACCAGTATGGTGTTCCTGATCTTCATTGGTGCCTCGATCTTTTCGCTCGTGTTCCGCGGTTTTGGTGGTGATGAGATGGTAGAGGCATTTCTAACCGGCCTGCCCGGTGGCGTATTTTCAGCCATGCTGGTGGTGATGCTGTTGATGTTCCTGCTTGGCTTTGTGCTCGACTTTATCGAGATCACCTTTGTCGTTGTGCCCATCGTCGGCCCAATCCTGCTGACCATGGGCATCGACCCGGTCTGGCTCGGCGTGATGATTGCCATCAACCTGCAAACCTCTTTCCTTACACCACCCTTCGGCTTTGCCCTGTTCTACCTGCGCGGTGTGACACCGGCCGAGGTCACCACGGCGCACATCTATAAGGGTGTCATGCCGTTTATCCTTATCCAGCTGCTGGCACTCGGCATCCTTGCCTTCTGGCCAGATCTGGCGACCTGGCTGCCGGAGCAGATTTACGGCTAGGGCAGTAGACCACTAAGCGCAGGGATCAGCCTCGTGCATCAAGGTAGGCACGTTCCGAGATATCGTGCCAGGCCTTGGCCTGGTCACGGAAACGCCGGTAAGAGGTAAAGACCTTCTTCGATAGCTTGTCCTTGGCACCGACTTCGGCGACGACCTCGTCTGATAGCTTGCGCAGAGTAGCCAGGACATCATCGGGGAAGCGACGCAGGTCAACCTTATGTTTGTTGACCAGTGTATCCAGCGCCAGGTTATTGCGCGCCGTATACTCGGCTAACATATCCTGATTGGCCACACGTGAGGCATTGATGACGATGGATTGCAGGTCTTTCGGCAGGGCCTCGAGTGCCTTTTTGTTGACAAAACACTCCAGGGTTGTGCCGGGCTCATGCCAGCCCGGATAATAATAATGTTTCGCCGCCTTATAGAGGCCAAAGGCCAGGTCATTATAGGGGCCAACAAACTCGGTGGCATCGATGGCACCGGATTGCAAAGAGGTAAATATCTCGCCACCCGGCAGACTCACCGGTGTGCCGCCGGCGCGGTGCAGGACCTCACCACCAAGGCCGGGGATGCGCATCTTCAGGCCCTTCAGGTCAGCGACTGAGTTGATCTCCTTGTTAAACCAGCCACCCATCTGCACGCCGGTATTACCCGCGGCGGTCGGTACGAGGCCAAAGGGGGCATAGGTCTCCTGCCAGAGCTGCATACCACCACCGTGATACAACCAGGCATTCATCTCCTGCGCCGTCAGGCCAAAGGGTACCGCGGCAAAAAACTGCGCGGCCTCGCTCTTGCCCTTCCAGTAATAGGCAGCGCCGTGGCCCATCTCGGCGATACCGCGTGATACGGCATCAAATATTTCGAAGGCCGGCACCAGTTCCTTGGCACCGTAAACCTTGACCTGGATGCGGCCACCGCTCATCTCGCCAATGAGTTTGGCGAGATAATTGGCACCTGTGCCCAGACCCGGGAAGTTCTTCGGCCAGGTCGTGACCATCTTCCACTTCACCTGCACCTTGCTGCTGGCATGGACGATCGCCGGGGAGGCCAGGCCACTACCCGCCAACAGCCCCGTACCACCGAGTTTCTTTACAAAATCCCGCCGTTTCATGCCGTTCACCCTTTTAATTTTTTTGTGCCTGACCAGATGGCCGCAATATCGCGCCCAGTCTAGCCGATGCCCATCGGCCCGGCAATTTTCCGCTGCCATGACTATCTTGTCGATTTTAAAAGTTAGCTAAAATCACAGGCTGTCATGCTAGAATTAGTATAAACGGGAATAGAAAACCATCAGCCGACTGGCGAGTTGCCTTGGCAAATCAGAATCAATCCCCATTAAAAGCGATTCGCCTTCGCTTCACAGCGATTGTGTCACTCAGCTTTATTATTATGCCGCTTATCGCCCATGCGGCAGCCGTGACGTTTGGCCTGGCGATCTGGCCAGACCTGCAAGGCGCCTTGCGACAATACTACTTGCTGGCGTTTGTCGGTTTTATGGTGTTCTGGGCCGTATTCTATGCCTGGCGGCTGTTTACGCCCATCCTGCAATGGCTTGATTCTACCCGGCACAGCCGTTTCGCCCCAGCCGATATTCACATACGCCTGCAAAATTTCAGTCGTGACTATTGGGGTTTCTATTTGTGCTATATCCTGGCTGCACCACAGATTTACTACTGGACTAACCATGGCCTGGCCGACTTTGAGCTAGGCCTGTTTGGGCAGCTGGTCCTCCTGCAACTGGTCGTCGCCATCCTTATAGGTCTGCCGTTCTACCTGTCTGCGATAGATAGCCTCGGCAGGGTCGTTGCCCTGATAGGCATTACAGCGCCCATCTTCACCATTAAGTCAAAATTAATGCTGGTGGGCGGTTTTGTACCACTACTCACCAATGCCGTGTTAATGCTTTATTTCTGGCACCATACCGGCTACCAGTCTGTGGGGGCCCTCATATTGTTGGCGATCCTCGGCACCACCAGCCTGACCATTACCCTGCTGAGTATCCGTACTACCACACGCTCGCTGCGACCGGTGCAACAGGTATTGAACAGAGACTCCGCAACCAGTTATGAGGAATTGGCAAAATTACGCCCGCAATCCACCGACGAGATTGGTTACCTGACGCAAACCCTCTCCACCCTGTTCCAGCACCTGAGTGATCAACGCTCACACACTCGTGCGATCTTCGAGACTGCCTCTGAAGGGATTATCGTCACCAATCAGCATGACTTGATTATTACCTTTAACCCGGCAGCTGAAAAACTCTTCGGTTACCGTGCCGTCGAGATCATCGGTCAACCCTTTTCACGCCTGTGCGCTAACATCAGTCTGCCTCGGCTTGCCGACAACAATCTGGGCGAGCGTGAAATCGAGTGCGTCAATAAGCAGGGCGCAAGCATTACCATCGCCCTGCGTATTAGCGAAATGCAGCAAAGTGGTATCCGCATGTTTACCTGCATGGTTGCTGATATCTCCGAGCGCAAGGCCGCGGAGAAAAAACTGCGCAATGCCGAGGCGCGTTACCGTGACCTCGTCGAAACGGCTCACGACCTGGTGTGGAGTGTTGACGAACAAGGCTACTGGACCTACCTGAATGATGCAGCCAAATCGATTTATGGCTACTCACCGGTAGAAATGCTCGGCCGACATGTCACAGAATTTTCCAGCCCTGAGTATCTGCAACGCGACCAACAGGCCTTTAAACAAGTCCTCGAGGGTAAGGAGCTGCTTCAATATGAAACCATACACCTGTGTCGCGACGGCTCTCATCGCCACCTGAGCTTCAATGCCAATGGCCAGGTCAATGTTGATGGCAATGTTACGCATATTCGTGGTACGGCCCATGATATTACTGAGCAAAAGGCCTATGAAAAACAACTCGCCTACCAGGCCGAGCATGACTCCCTGACCGGCCTGTTCAATCGTCACTACTTCCAGGAGGAACTCGAACGCCTGGTCGCACGCATTGCACGCAGTGGCGCAAATGCGGCATTGTTTTATATCGACCTCGATCAATTTAAATATGTGAATGACACACTCGGCCACGCCGCCGGAGACCAGTTATTGCTTGAGGTGACGGAACTGTTGCGCAAACATATGCGCGGAGGTGATCTGCTGGCGCGTTTTGGCGGCGATGAATTTACCCTCCTGCTGTATAACATTGAATATGACGATGTTAAAAAATTAGCCGATAAACTCCGCATGATATTTGAGAATTATCATTTCTTCAGGGAAAATAATAATTTCAATGTTACCTGTAGTATCGGTGTCGCTATCATCGATAATCATGCCCGCTCTGCCGATGAGGTTCTTGCCCAGGCCGACCTTGCCTGTAACCTGGCCAAGACCTGTGGCCGTAACCGCACCTACATCTATAACCCGGAAGACAAGGACAAACTCGGCATGGCCGAAGACATGGGCTGGGCCTCGCGGGTACGTGAGGTGCTGGACAATGACCGCTTTGAGCTGGTCTACCAGCCGATTGTCGGGATTAGTGATGGTAAAATTGAATCCTACGAGGTCTTGCTGCGCATGCCTTATGATGATGGTCAGACTATCCTGCCGGGTGGCTTTATGCCGGCCGCAGAACGTTTTGGCCTCATCCATAGCATCGACCGCTGGACGGTTGCACGTTCCATTCGCACCCTGGCGCAATTACGCAATGACGGTAATCCAGTGCGCTTTGCCATCAATCTATCTGGCCGTGCCTTTGAAGACCACGGCCTGTTACCCCTGATCCGCGCGGCCATAAAAGAGACCGGGCTTGAGCCCTCATCGATCACCTTTGAGATCACCGAGACGGCCGCTATCGCCAACCTGAATGCCGCCTCGCGTTTCATCGAGGCCTTGCGGGATATTGGCTGTCGCTTTGCATTGGATGACTTCGGTAGCGGCTTTTGTTCCTTTACCTACCTGAAACATCTGCCGGTCGACACTTTGAAGATCGACGGCTCCTTTGTGCAAGGCCTGGCGCATGCACCCGTCGATCAGGCCATGGTGCAATCCATGAATCAGGTCGCGCATGCCCTCGGTAAACAGACCATTGCCGAGTCCGTCGAAAACGAAGAAACCCTGCTGCTGTTAAAAGAGTTCGGCGTTGATTATGCGCAGGGCCACTTCATGGGTCGGCCTTCTTCACTGATTAATTAATTTTAAAGCGTTTTTACCGCAAAGTTCGCGAAGTGACGCGAAGGTAAAAACAATATTTTTAATAATTGGAATAATTATCGGCAATTGCATAAGCTACTATTAACCCGGTATGGTTTTTAGTTTTACTTTGCGTCACTTCGCGAACTTTGCGGTTAACAGCTTTTAAACCGCCTGCAAATTCGCGTAAGCAATCACCAGCCACTTGCTGCCGTAATCGGAAAAATTCACCTGCACCCGTGCATGCGCGCCATCGCCCTCGCTACTGGTCACCACACCTTCACCAAACTTGGCGTGGCTGACACGTTGGCCGAGCTGGAACCCACCGGCGATCTGCTGTGGTGCCGACCAGCCTGTGCTGCTCGTACCGCCCGAATAGACAGCGGCTGAATGGCTGGCCCTGGCGCGGACCTCGCGCAGGTACTCGTCCGGGATTTCGCTGAGGAATCGTGAGGCCTGGGTGTATTGCTCCTGTCCATGCAGACGACGGATCTCGGCATAGCTAATACACAACTGCTGCCTGGCGCGGGTCATGCCGACATAACACAGGCGCCGCTCCTCCTCGAGGCGGCCCGGCTCATCCAGCGACATGCGATGCGGAAACAGGCCTTCTTCGAGACCCGAGAGGTAGACCACATCGAACTCGAGACCCTTGGCCGTGTGCAGCGTCATTAATTGCACACACTCCTCACCTTCACTACCCTGGCCCTCACCGGCCTCGAGGGCGGCATGGGCCAGGAAGGAATCCAGTTCGGAGAGTTCCTCTTCCTCATTTTCAAACTGACGTGCCGCGGTGATCAGTTCCTCGAGGTTTTCCGCACGCATGGCGCCTTTCTCGGTCTTATCGGCCTGGTGCGTGGCGAGCAGGGTGCTGGCCTGCAGCATGTGCTCAACTTTTTCGAACAATTCCATCTCCTGGCTAGCCGTAGTCATACCTTCAATCAGGCTTATAAAGGATTGCAAGGCATTGGCGCTCCTTGCGGCTACGGACTTACTGGCGATCACCTCACCCGCTGCCTGCCACAATGAGCATTGATTCTGTTTCGCCATATCCCGTACGACCTGCACGCTACGCTCTCCGATACCACGTGTTGGTGTATTGACGACGCGTTCAAACGAGGCGTCGTCATGCGGGTTACTCAACAGCCGCAGGTACGCCGTGGCATTTTTGATCTCGGCACGTTCGAAAAAGCGCTGGCCACCGTAAATGCGGTAGGGGATCTCGGCGCGTTGCAGTGCCGACTCCAGCACCCGTGACTGGGCATTGGAACGATAGAGGATCGCGATCTCACTCTTTACGGTACCGTGATCAATATGCGTCTGGATATTACTGATGATATAACGCGCCTCTTCAAGGTCATTAAAGGCGGCATATAAAAGGATCGGCTCACCCTCACTGCCCTCGGTCCAGAGGTTCTTGCCGAGACGGCCATCATTTTTTGCGATCAGGGCATTGGCGGCACTGAGTATGTTACCGGTTGAACGGTAGTTCTGTTCGAGGCGGACGGTTTGTGTGTTGGCAAAATCTTCCGTATAACGCTGGATGTTCTCAATACGGGCGCCGCGCCAGCCATAGATTGACTGGTCATCATCACCGACGGCAAACATCGGGTTGCCTGAACTGGCGAGCAGTTTCAGCCAGGCATACTGGATCGTATTCGTATCCTGAAACTCATCGACGAGGATATGCCGGAAGCGTCGCTGATAATGGGCAAGCAGGCCAGGATTCTTTAACAGGGTCTCATGCGTACGTAATAACAACTCGGCAAAATCCACCAGGCCACTACGCTTGCAAACCTCCTCATAGGCCGCATAGATCTTCACCATCTGCAGTTCATAGGCGGCATTGTGGTGATCAACATGCTCGGGCCGGCGGCCCTCATCCTTTTGTGCATTGATAAACCACTGTGCCTGTTTCGGTGGCCAGCGTGCCTCATCCAGCTCCATGCTGCGCAAGACGCGCTTCACGGTGCGAAGTTGATCATCACTGTCGAGGATCTGGAAGCCCTGTGGCAGCCCAGCCTCTTGCCAGTGGGCACGCAGCAGTCGATGCGCGATGCCATGGAAGGTACCGACCCACATCTGCCGCACGGGCATATCCAGCATGTCCTCAATGCGCTCGCGCATGGAACGGGCCGCCTTGTTGGTAAAGGTCACCGCAAGGATCTCCTGCGGAGACACCTCGCCGGTGCGGATCAGGTAGGCGATACGGTGTGCGAGCACCCGGGTCTTGCCGCTACCGGCGCCAGCCACAATCAGCATATTTCCGGGTGGCGCGGCCACGGCCTCGCGCTGCACATCGTTCAGGTTGTCGAGCAGGTCACTAATATCCATCCGGGTATTTTACCCTATTCGGGCAATCACCATCACATTGGCTTCGGCCATTGCCTGAAGCAGCCTGGGCAACACGGCGAAAATAGCACGATCTTACTTCTACACGCGTTTTGTTTAGGTTTTCTGACAGCTTAAGTGTTATTTAACTCTCAATTCGTATATTCAACAGGGTATGGCCGATTTCCACCTGGATCTCCCGGCTGAACAGGCCGCCCTCGTTAATACACACAACATCCATATAGGCATCTGTATTACCGCTTTTATCCAGAAATTCCCAGCGGTCTGCGTGGCGGATAAGTTCTATGCACCTTTCCCCTATGATTGGGTCATAATCAATCACAACATCATTACTCTGATATTTCCCAATGCTGACCGTTTTACACTTCACGGTAACCGAGCGTCCATCTTCTGGTCCGGTCATAAAAGTAATGACTATTTTTTCTTCTTTATGCATTGTCCAATTTTTTTAAAATAACCTCGCCATCCATCAAAGAGCCCTTAAGCCGGTCGCCCGAAACAAAATTTCCCTTAACCATCATATGTGCCAGCGGTTGTACCAACAATTGTTCAAATGTGCGACGTAATGGTCTTGCTCCATACATAGGCTCATAGCCTTTTTTGACTATGTGATCGACAAGCTCAGTTGACAAAGTAAGTTCTATGCCTTTTTTCGCCAACTCCTTGCCAAGCTCATTGGTGATATTCATGACTATTTTTTTCAAGGCTGTTTTTGATAATGGTTTAAAATATATAATTTCGTCTATGCGGTTAATAAATTCCGGCTTGAAAAACTTTTTACACTCACGCAGAATTTCTTCATTTTGTACTACACTTTTCCGTGAGGTAAAACCAATGCTATGGTCATCTTCATAGAGTCCCGAACCAAGATTTGACGTCATAATGAAAATGGCCTCGGTTCCATCAACAGTCTTGCCATGTGCATCAGTCAGCCGTCCATCGTCAAATAATTGCAAAAAAATATCGAAAACATCCGGATGTGCCTTCTCGACCTCATCCAGTAAAACAACTGAATAAGGTTTTTTTCGCAGGCTTTCAGTTAGCATGCCTGCTTCCGCATAGCCGATATAACCCGGGGGGGCACCAATGAGCTTCGCCACTTGATGGCGCTCCTGATACTCTGACATATCAAGGCGAATCATTTCTTTCGCTGAACCAAACAGATTTTCTGCCAGCGCCTTTGCCAATTCAGTTTTACCCACCCCCGTTGGCCCTACAAATAACAGCACTGCCATTGGCCTGTTTTTGTAGCGCAGACCAGTAAGTGCTGTCTCCAGACTACGCGTGAGAACCTGTATAGCCTCATCCTGACCAATAACCCTTTCCGCCAGCCTCTCTGGCATTAGCTTCAGCCGCTCTCGCTGTTCACTTGATAACTCAGAGACTGGAAGCCCGGTCCATTCTGTGAGGACAGTAGCGATCTCACTCGCATTGATAGTCCGGGGCATCCGCGTAGAGCCAGTTTGGCCGCTCTCTATTTCCCTTATCCGGGCATAAGCACAGGCTTCGTCAAGCAAGTCGATTGCCTTATCGGGCAGTTTTCTCTCGGGAAGAAAACGAACAGCGAGCTCGACAGCCGCGTGCAATGCGCTTTCATCAATAATTACATCGTGATGGTGTTGGAAGTGTTCTTTTATCCCTGCCAGTATCTCAAATGTTTCACTGGGTGATGGTTCACTGACGACGATCGGCTGGAAGCGTCGCTCCAGGGCTGCATCATTCTCTATATATTTGCGGTATTCTTCTCGGGTTGTCGCACCAATCAAACGGATATCACCCCGACCCAGCGCCGGTTTGAGTATGTTTGAAACATTCAGACCGCCATCCATTCCCGCACTACCTACAATTGTATGTATTTCATCTATCGCTAGTATTATATTTTTAGAATTTTTTGCTGCTTTTATTATATTGACGAAATTCTCTTCCAGGTCACCACGGAATTTTGTGCCGGCGGTCGCCAATGTCATATTAATTTCTATTATGTGTACATCCTGGAGTTCTTTTATTACCTGATTCCTTGCAATCAGTATTGCAAGCTTTTCAATGATGGCTGTTTTTCCTACACCTGCCTCACCCAAAAGGACGGGGTTACTTTTTGTTGCCCTCAGGAGCACCTGCTCAAGGTGACGGACCTCGTCGTCACGCCCAATAACTTCGTTGAGTTTTCCCTGTCGTGCCATATCAGTAAGGTCGCGACCAAAGCTCAGTAATTCCTTGTATTCATTGTTCCAGGACTGTTCACCGACTGCCGCAGGCCGTTCGGGAATGTTGTCAGCTGCCAGCGCAGCCTGCACTGCCTCCGCCGAGGTGAAGCCCTGGTCCAGCTTGATACCCTGGTCACGCAGTAGCCTGATGGGGAGACTCTCGCCTTCGCTGATGATCGCATTAAACAGGTCAATCTCGGAAATTTCAGCTGTCATTTCCTCAGCGGCTTCAGCATTAAGCGGTTTTAATATACTCCGTAATCTCGGGGTATAATGGAGACCTGGCCGTTGGCTGGTCTCAAAGCGTCGCTCTATTGCATGCCTGATCTCGCGGCGTATCTTCCGTGGGTCGATGCCCTGATTACGCAACAGATGCTCTGTTACCCCGCCAAGTCTGCACAGGGCCATAAACAGGTGCTCCACACCAAGGTGACTATGCTTTAGCCTGCGTGCCTCTTCACGTGCAGCGAGCATTATCTGAACAAATGAAAGTGATGTTTTTATTTTCATAATTTTTATTTAACGCACATATCACTACGCTTTACTTTATACCTGGCACGACAAGTATCCTGTCGTAAATCCATGCCAGGCTGCACGTGGCTGATTATGTTGATTTCAGGCGCAACCTATCACCCCACTCGTGCAGGCTCAGACCAAGAATGATCATGGCCGCCCCCATCCAGATATTTGTTTCGATCCGTTCATTGTTCAGCAACTGGCCAAGGGTCAGCGCGGTTACCGGTGTTATCAGGGTCACCAGCGCCATTTTGCTCGCGCTGACATGACGCAGGGCGTAAAAATACATGGCATAACCCAGTACTGAACCCACTACACCCAGATAGACGATGGCCGCCCCGGCACGCATTGGCAAATCGCTGGGCAGCTCCGCACCCATGACCAGCCAGGTCAAAAGGTACAACGGCAGGGAGACCAACAGGCTACCGGTGGTCAGGGCCATGGCCGACATGCCCTGTGCGGCATGCTTTAACCACACCGCGCTCAGCGAGTGCAGGAATACAGAGGCCAAAACGCCCGCTATCCCCAGCACCACGGCCTCGCCATGGGTCTCGTGCAAACCAAAAATACTCAGCAGCCCGGCGAGGGCACAACTAAAACCCAGTATACGTAGCGGACCCGGACGCCTCTCGGTTCCCAGCACCACAACGATGATGCCGGTCATCAGTGGCGTCAGGCCAAAGATCACCGACAACAAACCCGAGGAGATATACTGTGAACCCCAGTATACACACATCATCGCGCCATACACCGCCATCGCCCCGGCCAGATAAGCCTGGCGCGCCTGTTTATGCCACGGCAACTCGATACGCAGCAGACGAATCAGCAGTAAGCACAATACGGCACCGATCAGCATACGTGCGCTAACCCCGACAATAAAACCCGGTCCCTCTCCACTCCACTTAATCGCCAGTGGCGTGGTAGACCAGATCACTATAATGGCCAGGTAGGCGGCTGGCACTGACATAACGTTCTCCTTTTTTTTTTAATGGTCAAAAAAAAGGCCACGGGGGCGTTGCCCGTGGCCTTGGTGAAAATCTTCTTACTTCGCTAAAATATTAGGTCATTTTCACGTAACACACGGCAGCAGGCAGCATCGGCCAATGGGCTCGGCGCAGGACTGACATGGCAATGTGTTTAACACAGAAATTCATGGCGCGCATAATGCGCTCGAGGTCGGGGGCTGTCAAGCCCATTGCCGCAGCAAGTCCGCATATACGGATGGCTCGGCGAGGAGTGACCCGCGTTGTTCACAAAGCCTGGCGGCAAATCGGTTGGCCCTAAGCAGGGTTTCGGATATCGGCCACTGGCGGATCTGACCGAGAATGGTTACAGCAGTGAAGGCATCATCGGCACCGATGTTATCAATATAACGTTGTGTCGGTTGTGCAGAGGCCGTTTGCATGCCCTTGGCACTGATATGACAGGCACCTTTGTCACCGCGGGTAATGATGACATGTTCAATCTGGTATTGCTGACATAGCCGCGCCGCCGCTTGATGCAAGGTGGATTCATTACTAATCCGCTCGCCCGTCTGGCTGGCTAGTTCGGCCTCATTCATCTTTAGATAACTTGCCGCATTCAAGGTCTCGCCGAGACTCCCCTCATCCAGCCAGGGTGCGCGCCGGTTTATATCAACAAACACGGGTAATCGCTGTCCCCGTATCAGGCTCTGCAAGGTCTGGCGCGATACGGCGTCACGCTGCGCGAGGCTGCCACAATATAACAGTGAGCAGGGTAGGTCCGAGACAAGGTCATTGACCATGGCACGACTGATCTTGTCATAGGCTTGCTCGAGCGGTATTTGATAGCGAGGTTTGCCATCCTGCATGGCGATATCGACACGACCGGTAGGATAGGTGGGGTCGATTTGTACCGCCCGCGTATCCATGTCCCATTGCCGCATGCACATCAATGCCAATTCACCCTGTTTATCCTGGCCGATACGGCTTATCAGTAATGGCCGCAGGCCAAAGCCTTGCAAGTGCCAGGCAACGTTAAAGGCGGCACCACCCAAAACGGTGCCGCCATCCTCAAACACATCAAACAGGACCTCGCCAAAGATAACCGGACGACCGTCTTTTTCAAACATGTCCGTTCAACCCTGGAGTTCAGAATTAATGGTGACGAGCTTATTGAATAATATCTTTATTCTACAGTGACAGATTTAGCCAGATTGCGCGGCTGGTCAATATCCGTGCCTTTGATAACAGCGACGTGATAGGCAAGGAGTTGCAAGGGCACACTGTAGATGATCGGTGATACGGCCTGTTCGGTGGGGGCCACGTGTATGACCTGCATCTGTTCGCCGCTAACCAGATTATTATCCGCATCAGAGAAAACAATCAGCTGGCCGCCACGGGCACTGACCTCTTCGAGGTTGGCCTTGAGTTTGTCGAGCAAAACATCATTCGGGGCCACTGCGATCACCGGCATATTGCCATCAACCAGGGCCAGGGGGCCATGCTTTAACTCGCCGGCCGGATAGGCCTCGGCATGGATATAGGAGATCTCCTTCAGCTTCAGTGCGCCCTCCATCGCTACCGGGTATTGCGCGCCACGGCCGAGGAACAAGGCGTGATGCTTGTCCGCAAACTGCTGGGAGAGCGTCTCGATCTCATGATTTAACAATAAAACCTGCTCGATACGCTCTGGCAGCTGATCCAGTTGTTCAACAATCTTGCGCTCGGTCTCGGCGGTCAGGCCATGACGACGCCCTAAGGCGATAACCAGTAACAGGAAGGCCACCAGCTGGGTGGTGAAGGCCTTGGTCGAAGCCACCCCGATCTCGGGGCCGGCCCGGGTCATCAGGACAAGGTCCGATTCACGTACCAGTGAACTCTCCGGTACATTGCAAATCGCCAGGGTATGAGCATAACCCATCTTCTTTGCCTCCCGTAGCGCGGCGAGGGTATCTGCGGTCTCACCGGATTGGGAAACCGTGACAAACAGGGTATTTTCGCTGACCACATGACGCCGGTAACGAAACTCACTGGCCACTTCGGCATTACATGGCAGCCCTGCTATTTCCTCAAACCCATAACGCGCCGTCAGACCGGCATGAAAACTCGTTCCGCAAGCAACAATCTGGATCGACTTGATCCCATCAAATATTGCTGCGGCTTCTGCACCAAAACACTCTTCCAGTAAACGACCATTACTAATGCGGCCTTCCAGGGTTTGCTGGATGGCGCGCGGCTGCTCGAAGATCTCTTTTTGCATGTAGTGACGATACTTGCCACGCTCAACCGCATCGACGCTCAGTTCACTCGTACGCGTAGCGCGCTCAACCACATTCGCTTCGCTATCATAGATTTTGATGCTGTCACGGCGGATCTCGGCGACATCGCCTTCTTCGAGAATAATAAATTGCTGTGTTACGGGTAACAGCGCCGCAACATCGGAGGCAATAAAGTTTTCTCCGATACCCACGCCAATCACGAGTGGGCTACCGCGGCGTGTCACGATCAGACATTCGGGCTCTTTATTACTTATGACAGCAAGTGCATAGGCACCCTGTAGCAGAGTCGTGGTTTTACGCACCGCCGATAATAGATCGGCCCCTTGTTCAAGATGATCATGAATGGCATGGACGATGACTTCGGAATCAGTATCCGAGGTAAAGCGGTGACCTGCCTTCAGCTGTTCCGCGCGCAGTGTTTCATGATTTTCGATAATGCCATTATGCACAATCGCTACACTTTCCCGGCAAACATGGGGGTGGGCATTGTTATCACTCGGTTTGCCATGCGTCGCCCAGCGGGTGTGGGCAATGCCCATCCGGCCGCTAACCGGTACAGACAACAGTGCCTTTTCCAGCTCTCTTACCTTGCCCAGACTTCGTACCCGTCCCAGGCAACGATCATCATCGATCAACGCCACACCGGCCGAATCATAGCCCCTGTATTCGAGGCGTTTCAGGCCTTCGATAAGAATGGGCAGGACATCCCGCTCTGCAATGGCACCTACGATTCCACACATGCTGCTATTCCTTGGTCTTTGTAGGCCGCTGCCAGTTTTTCAGGGTTTTTTGCGGGCTACGACTTAAGGTCAGGCCATCGGCCGGTACATCTTTGCTAATCGTCGAGCCTGCACCAATTGTTGCATTTTTGCCGATTTCCACCGGGGCAACCAGCTGACTGCATGACCCCACAAAGGCGTTATCGCCTATTACGGTCTGGTGTTTGTTGGCACCATCATAATTACAGGTAATCGTACCGGCACCTATGTTTACACCCTTGCCCAGGGTCGCATCACCAATATAACTCAGGTGATTAACCTTCGAGCCTTCACCAATAGTTGAATTCTTTACTTCGACAAAATTACCGACCCGGGATCGATCAGCCAGCCTTGCGCCCGGACGCAAACGGGCAAAGGGACCAACTGCGCAATGCGCGCCAACTTCGGCCTCTTCGATGACACAGTTGGCCTCTATATGGGTGCCGTCACCAATGAGACAATCTTTTAGCACGACGTTCGGGCCTATTTTTACCTTATCACCAAGACGCACCTGACCCTCGATAATGACATTGATATCAATCTGCACATCCTGACCACACTCCAGCTCGCCACGAATATCGATCCGGGCCGGGTCACGCAGGCTCACACCTGCTCGCATCAAGTCATCTGCTTTCATCATTTGATAATAACGTTCCAGGCGTGCCAGTTGAAGCCTGTCATTAACGCCCTCAACCTCATAACTGTTATTTGCCTGAACGGTTCTTACCTCAATGCCGTCAGAAACGGCCATGCCGATAATATCCGTCAGATAATATTCACCCTGAGCATTGTCATTTCCCAGCCTGCCCAGCCAATTCTTTAGCTGCTTGCCCCTGACGGCCAGCATGCCGGTATTCACTTCCTTGATTAGCCGCTCGTCTTCACTGGCGTCCTTGTGCTCAACGATTCGCACAACCTTGCCAAGGCTATCACGGACAATCCTTCCATAGCCTGCCGGATCGACAAGTTCAATCGTCAGCAGGCCCATGCTCGTTGCGGCTACCTGCCCCAGCAAGGCCTGCAGGGTATCTTTCCGGACTAGTGGCACATCACCATACAGGATTAAAACCGTTTCATCGTCTTTGATAAACGGCAGGGCCTGAGCGACGGCATGACCGGTACCCAGTTGTTCCGGCTGCTCTATCCAGTTGGCCACCAGGTCGGTGAGCGTGTGTTGCACGATCTCACCCCCATGCCCATAAACAATATTCAATTGCACGGGCTCAAGGGCGCTTGCCGTCGCATAGACGTGCTCGAGCAGGCTCTTGTCGGCGAGTTGATGCAGGACTTTGGGCAGGGTTGAACGCATACGCGTACCCTGACCAGCAGCGAGAATAATTACGTTACAAGTCATGGCCTTATTGTTACCAAATTAGCCAGGATGCACAAATGCATTTATTTAGTGGCGGTCTGATACGGGCGGGGGGTTCATACTATCCAGGGCATAGTCCTGGGAAGGGCGGCCCTCGGCGAGTTCCTGCTCGGAGGCGTCACGAATAGCCATGACCTTGACGACGAAGGTCATGGTCTTGCCGGCAAAAGGGTGATTACCGTCAAGGGTAATCTGCTCACCCTCGATCTTGCTGACGGCAAAGGTCTTGGTCTCACCATTCTCGTTCTGGAACTGGACCTGGGCACCGATCTGACGGTATTCCTGCGGCACATTATCGATATTATCGGTAAAGGTGAGGTCCGGGTCATGTGCACCAAAACCTTCGCTGGGTGCTACCACGACCTCAATCGAATCACCGACCTGCTGGCCATCCAGTGCCTCTTCCAGTGCGGGTATCAGGCCACCCTGCACACCGTGCAGATAGCTGACCGGCACATCATTCTGCTCGATGGCCGTGCCGGATTTGTCTTTGATAAGGTAGGTAATATCGACCACCTTATTCTTTGTAATGCCGTCACTCATAGAATAGGGGGGCCGTATCGGATTTAGTGCTTACCCATCTTGCGGAGATGTTCGATGGTTCGCAGCTGTGCAACCGCCTCGGCCAGTTCGGCCTGGGCCTTGGCAAAATCCATCTTACCGGACTTATCAGTCAGGGCCTTCTCGGCACGCTTTTTCGCCTCAAGGGCCGCGGCCTCATCGATGTCCCTGGCACGTATTGCCGTATCGGCCAGCACGGTCACCACATGCGGCTGAACTTCCAGCATGCCACCGGAGACGTAGAAGAACTGCTCTTCCTTGCCTGCCGTTTGCAAACGTACTTCACCAGCCTTCAGTGGCGTCAGCATCTGGGTATGACGCGGTGCAATACCGACTTCACCCATAATTGCTGGTGCATAGACCATCTCGGCAGTACCGGAAAAGATTTCCTCTTCCGCACTAACGATGTCGACATGAATTGTCATTGCCATGTTTTTTTTGCCTCAGCAGCTAGCTTACAAGCTTTTCGCTTTCTCAACAGCTTCTTCGATGGTGCCAACCATGTAGAAGGCCTGCTCTGGAAGCGCGTCGTACTCACCGTTAAGAATACCCTTAAAGGCGCTGATTGTTTCAGACATCGTGACGTACTTACCCGGTGCGCCGGTAAAGACTTCGGCAACGAAGAAAGGCTGTGACAGGAAGCGCTGAATCTTACGTGCGCGTGATACAGCCTGCTTATCTTCTTCTGAAAGCTCATCCATACCCAGAATGGCGATAATATCTTTCAGTTCTTTATAACGCTGCAGGATACCCTGAACGCCACGGGCGATATCATAATGTTCCTGACCAACAACCAGTGGGTCGAGCTGACGTGATGTTGAATCAAGCGGGTCCACAGCAGGGTAAATACCCAGCTCGGCAATCTGGCGTGACAACACGAGTGTTGCGTCCAGGTGGGCAAAGGTGGTGGCTGGTGACGGGTCAGTCAAGTCATCGGCGGGCACGTATACGGCCTGGAATGATGTGATCGAACCGGTTTTGGTTGAAGTAATACGTTCCTGCAGGGCACCCATTTCTTCAGCCAATGTAGGCTGGTAACCCACAGCAGAAGGCATACGACCCAACAATGCAGATACTTCGGTACCGGCCAGTGTGTAACGGTAGATGTTATCGATAAACATCAACACGTCACGACCTTCGTCACGGAAGTGCTCAGCCATGGTCAAACCGGTCAGCGCAACACGCAGACGGTTACCAGGAGGCTCATTCATCTGGCCGTAAACCAGAGATACCTTATCGAGAACGCCGCCTTCTTCCATTTCGTAGTAGAAGTCGTTACCTTCACGAGTACGTTCACCCACACCGGCGAATACAGAGAAACCACTGTGCTCAACGGCGATGTTACGAATCAATTCCATCAGGGTAACTGTCTTACCCACACCGGCACCACCGAACAGACCAATCTTACCGCCCTTGGCGATAGGCATGATCAGGTCGATAACCTTAATACCGGTTTCGAGGATTTCAACCGAAGCAGACTGCTCGTCAAACGAAGGTGGCAGACGGTGAATCGGCATGGTCTTTTCAGCACCGATTGGGCCGAAGTTATCTATCGGCTCACCCAGTACGTTCATGATGCGACCCAGTGTCTTCTGACCAACGGGCACATTAATTGCCGCACCCGTGTTCGAAACACTCAAGCCACGACGCAGACCATCAGTCGTTCCCATTGCGATGGTTCGCACGATGCCGTCACCCAGCTGTGCCTGTACTTCGAGCGTCAGATTTTTATCATCGACACGTAGTGCATCGTAGATTTTAGGTACGCTATCACGCGGAAATTCCACGTCGACAACGGCACCAATTACTTCCACAACGTTGCCAAGACTCATGCTACTTTCCTCTCTAATCTGAATTCTTTAGTCCGAAACCTAAACAGCAGCTGCGCCGCTGACGATTTCAGAAATTTCCTGTGTGATAGCTGCCTGACGCGCCTTGTTATAGACAAGTTGCAGGTCACTAATAATGTCGCCCGCATTGTCTGATGCGCTTTTCATCGCAATCATACGAGCGGACATTTCACAGGCAATATTTTCGACTACACCCTGGTAAACCAGTGACTCAACGTAACGCATCAGCAATGCGTCAAGCACATCCTTTGCATTAGGCTCGTAGATGTAGTCCCAGTGGTATTGCAGTTCTTCGTCGGCCTTCTTCTGTTCAAGCGGCAGTACCTGTTCGATATGCGCTTCCTGGGTCATGGTGTTAACAAAATCATTAAACACCAGGTAAACGCGGTCAATTTTGCCTTCATCGTAGGCATCCAGCATGACCTTGACCGAACCAATCAGATCATGGGCACGTGGTGCATCACCAATAGCCGAAAGCTCAGAGACAATATTGGCACTGACTCGCGAGAAAAAGCTGACAGCCTTTTTACCAATCGTACAGACATCGATATCGACGCCCTTGTCTGACCATTCTTTCATGGAATTAACGACGGCCTTGAACAGGTTAATATTCAAACCACCACATAGACCCCGGTCAGAGGAAACGACGATATAACCGACACGCTTTACATCGCGCTCGATAAGGTAAGGATGCTTGTACTCAGGGTGTGCGTTAGCAAGATGCCCGATCACATTGCGCATCTTGTCCGCATAGGGACGTGCAGCCGCCATGCGATCCTGCGCCTTGCGCATCTTGCTCGCGGCTACCATCTCCATTGCCTTGGTGATCTTCTGAGTGTTCTGAACACTCTTGATCTTGGTGCGTATTTCTTTTGCGCCGGCCATTGCTCTGCTCGCTTATCCTAATTAAAAGGCGTGGTTTGCCTTGAAGTCCTCAATCGCTGCCTTTAACTCGGCCTCGATCTCGTCGTTCCAGTCACCGGTTTCGTTAATCTTGCCGATCAGTGCGGCCTGGCTGCTATTCATGTAGCTAAGCAGGGCGGCTTCAAAATCAACAACCTTATTAACGTCAACATCATCAATGTAGCCTTCGTTGGCGGCATACAGGGATGTGGCCATTTCAGCAATCGATAGCGGGCTGTACTGAGCCTGCTTCATCAATTCTGTAACGCGCTGACCACGGGCAATCTGATTACGTGTGGTTTCATCAAGGTCAGAAGCAAACTGTGCAAATGCAGCCAGTTCACGATACTGGGCCAGTGCCAGACGAACGCTACCACCAAGCTTCTTAATAATCTTGGTCTGCGCCGCACCACCAACACGTGATACAGAAAGACCGGCGTTAATAGCCGGGCGGATACCGGCGTTGAACAAATCCGACTCAAGGAAGATCTGACCGTCAGTAATCGAAATTACATTTGTCGGAACGAAGGCGGATACGTCACCGGCCTGCGTTTCAATGATTGGCAAGGCGGTCAAAGAACCGGTCTTACCCTTCACTTCACCATTGGTGAGACGCTCAACTTCTTTATCATTAATACGTGCAGCACGTTCTAATAGACGTGAGTGCAGGTAGAAAACATCACCTGGGTAGGCTTCACGACCCGGTGGGCGTTTCAACAACAGAGATACCTGACGGTAGGCCCAGGCCTGCTTGGTCAAATCATCATACACAATCAGTGCATCTTCACCACGGTCACGGAAGTATTCGCCCATGGTACAACCGGAGTAAGGTGCAATGTACTGCAGGGCAGCGGAATCAGAGGCCGGTGCAGCAACGATGATGGTGTGATCCAGGGCGCCATGTTCTTCCAGCTTGCGAACGACGCCAGCAATAGAAGAGGCCTTCTGACCAACTGCAACGTAGACACATTTAACACCGGTGCCTTTCTGGTTGATGATGGCATCAATCGCTACAGCAGTCTTACCTGTCTGGCGGTCACCAATAATCAACTCACGCTGACCACGGCCAATTGGCACCATGGCATCAATGGCCTTCAGACCGGTCTGCACTGGCTGGTCAACTGACTTACGTTCAATAACACCCGGGGCAACCTTCTCAATTGGTGCGGTACCGGCAGCAGCGATGTCGCCTTTACCATCGATAGGATTACCGAGTGAGTCAACAACACGACCCAGCAGACCCTCACCAATTGGCACTTCAAGAATACGACCGGTGCATTTTACCTTGTCACCTTCAGTGATGTGCTTGTATTCACCAAGCACCACGGCGCCGACGGAGTCGCGCTCAAGGTTAAGTGCCATGCCGAAGGTTCCGCCAGGGAACTCGATCATTTCACCCTGCATCACGTCGTCTAGGCCGTGGATACGTGCGATGCCGTCAGTCAAGCTAACGACAGTACCTTCAGTACGAGCTTCAGCACTAGCCTCAAATTTCTGGATGCGCTGTTTAATCAGCTCGCTGATTTCTGATGGATTCAGTTGCTGCATAAGTTTATCCCCACAAGTGCTTGGCCATGCCGCCCACTCGATGCTGTTTCCTTTAAAAAATCTTTATACCAATGCGGTCGTAAATTTCTCGAGACGCCCGCGCATAGAACCGTCAATTACTGTATCGCCAGCGCGGATAATCGCTCCGCCCAACAAACTTTCGTCTGTCTCACACTGTAGTATTACCTCGCGCTCAAAGCGCTTCTTCAGTGCGGCAATGATCTCAGCTTGCTGTGCATCGTTGAGTGGCTTGGCGGATATAACTCTCGCCTCAATACTGCCTTCCTCATCGGCGCGCAATTTTTCAAACAGTTCCGCGATTTCCGGCAGCGCAGCCAGTCGACCATTTTCTGCCAGCAGGCGAATGAAATTGTGACCATTGTCATCCAAACGATCGCTACAAACTGCAATAAACAGTTCAGCGCGCTGATCAACTGTCAGGTTTGGATTTTCAATCGCCTCGGCCATAGCCTCGTCGCCAGCTACGGTGGCGGCGAACGCCAGAGAATCTGACCAGGCCTGTAACGCACCAGCTTCACGCGCCAGGTCAAATGCGGCCTGTGCGTAAGGTCGTGCGACAGTAATGAGTTCAGACATCGTCTAGCCTCTCGATTAAATTTGCGTTGCAAGTTTCTTGATCATGTCGTCATGCACGCTGGCATCAACTTCACGTTCAAGGACCCTTTCAGCACCGATAATGACGATTTTGCCCAATTCGGCACGCAGTGCTTCTTTTGCACGTTGTACTTCCTGGTCAATCTCGGCCTTGGCGGCGGTGAGCAGGCGTTCACCCTCTGCTCGCGCATCAGTCTTTGACTCTTCAACCACTTCGCCGGCACGCTTCTGCGCCTGATTGATGATGTCAGCGGCGTTCTGCTTGGCTTCATGCAACAATTCGCTGGCACGCTTCTTGGCCAGCTCCTGTTCATGCTGACCACGCTCGGCGGCGGCAAGACCATCTGCGATCTGTGTTTTGCGCGTATGCAGTGCATTAATAATCGGCGACCATACAAATTTTTTGCAGAAAATTACGAACGCCACAAAGACGATCATCTCTGCAATCAAGGTAAGGTTAATATTCATACCAGTATCCCGATTGAGTTAGATTGCGTTCAGTTATCTAAACAGTCGCGTAAACTTAAGCGACAGCAAAAATTACGTAGAAGGCAATACCCACAGCGATCATTGGTACGGCGTCAACCAGACCCATAACAATAAAGAACTGTGTACGCAGCATTGGAATCAGCTCAGGCTGACGTGCGGCACCTTCAAGAAAGCGGCCACCCAGCACACCAATACCAACGGCTGCACCCAGTGCGCCCAGACCCATCATTAATGCGCCAGCGATGTATAACAGTGCTTGTTCCATGATTATCTCCTGATTAGTTCTCTAAAAATTGAAAATAAAATTACGTAAAAAATTAAATAAATACTTAATGGTGCGAATGCGCCATATCCATATATACGATGGTCAGCGTCATGAAAATAAATGCCTGCAGCGTAACAATCAGAATATGGAAGATCGCCCAACCCATGTGCAGGAAGCCACCAAATATGCCCAGCGTCAGACCGGCATTGAACATGATGGCAATCAGAATAAAGATCATTTCACCGGCGTACATATTACCGAACAGTCGCAGTGACAATGAAATTGGCTTGGCAATCAGTGATACAAATTCGAGCAGGAAGTTAACCGGAATCAGTCCGACTTGAACCACCTTGTTACTTGACTGGAAGGGCATCAGGGTCAATTCACCCGCAAAACCACCGACACCTTTAATCTTCACACTATAGAAAATGGTCAGTAAGAAAATGACGATTGCCATGCCGAAGGTGGCATTCGGATCGGTTGAAGGCACCACCTTCATAAAGGCTGAATGCGGGTCTATACCAAATAATGGCGCCACCCATACTTCAAACGCTTTCGGGATAAAATCAACCGGGATCAGGTCCATGGCGTTCATCAGGAAGACCCAGACAAACACGGTCAGGGCCAGTGGCGCGACCAGGTCATTCTTGGAGGTAAACGATCCACGCACACTGCTATTAATAAATTCGACAATCCACTCGACAAAGTTTTGCAGACCGGCAGGTACCCCTGCGGTGGCAGTCTTCGCCGCTTTATGAAAGAAATACAGAAATATTACACCCAGCAGAATCGACCAAAACATCGTATCCACATGAATCGCCCAAAAACCCATTTCCTTGGCTTCGGCGGCATTATGCGCCAGACCCCAACTCCCGTCAGGATGCTTGCCATAGGTCAGATTTTGCAGGTGATGCTTGATGTAGCCTGTCGTAGTAAGCGTATCTCCAGCCATTGCCTTTTAATCTCAAGTTCTAGAATTCGGTCCGGCGACATATTGTCCTGCGAGCGCCACAATAAAACCGGCTATTAATGCCAGCGGCGGCAGCTTCCATACACCCATACCCAGGGCAAACAGGGCAATTGTCACTACAAATCGCTCTATTGCGCATCGCATCAAGATGCGCAAATTGTGCTCTGCATTGGCCCGCGCCTGGCGTTCTGCCTTGCGCAATGCCCAGTGCTGCAGCAACACGTTAATCAGTATTATCGAACCGCCCAGTAACGTTGCCGCCACGCCGGGCCAGGACAATATATAACCTGCCGCGGCGGCCACCATGACAACACAAAAAACTATAAAAATCAGTTGTCTACGCATTGTTGCTGGCCGTTGGTTCGAGCCGTATGGAAGGTCATCGTTCACCGCGAGGGGTGAGCCGTCATCATTTGATACTAGGATATAGCGTGAAAAATGATTCTGTGACGTTTCAATACGGGCGCGAAGTATAAAGATTCACGCCCACAGGGTCAATCATTGATCTATAAACCACGACTATTTTGTTATTAAAAAAAATAATCACTGCGCCGGGTGGCCAGGATCACCCGTTTTACTTGATATGGCCGAGGATCCCGTCGAGTTCGTCGAGACTATTGTATTGGATGCTGAGCTTGCCTTTGCCCTTGGCCGTGTGCTGGATTTGCACCTTGGCGCCTAACTTGGCCGACAATTCATCCTGAAATCGACGGATATCCGGGTCAAGGTGGGTGGTTGCGGCCGGTTTGGCACGCTTGCTCTGCTCGCTTTCCCTGCGCACCAGTTGTTCGGTTTCACGCACTGACAGGCCTCGCTTGACGACCTGCTGTGCGGCGGTGGTTTGTGCATTTCCGCGCAGGCCCAGCAGGGCGCGGCCATGGCCCATCTCCAGATCACCCTTCTCGAGCATACGCTGCACGCCCTCATTCAGCTCCTGCAGGCGCAGCAGATTCGACACCGCGGCACGCGAGCGACCCACGGCCTCGGCGGCCTGCTGGTGGGTCATCTCAAACTCATTGATCAGGCGCTGCAGGGCGTGGGCCTCTTCGAGTGGGTTCAGGTCTTCGCGCTGGATATTCTCAATAAGCGCCATGGCGATGGCGGCAGAGTCCGAGACGTCGCGGATCACGGCCGGGATATTGTGCAGACCAGCCAGTTGCGAGGCACGCCAGCGGCGTTCACCGGCGATGATCTCGTACTTGCCGCCGCCAATCGGTCGCACGACGATCGGCTGCACCACACCCTGGGCACGAATCGAGTCAGCCAGTTCCTGCAGGCTCTCGTTATGCATGTCGACACGCGGCTGATACTTGCCGCGTTGCATCAGGTCGATAGGGAGTTCGCGCAGGTCATTGTTCTTGCCAGCCGGTTCGTTCGTTGCGGAAATGGCGGCACCGCCAAGCAATGCATCCAGGCCTCGCCCGAGTCCACGTTTTTTTGTTGCCATGCTTTTGATATTCCTGAAGGTAAGCGTTTGCTAACCGCCGGCCGCTTCGGCGACGGGTTGTTGCTGTTGTTCTCGACGTAAAATTTCACCGGCCAAGGCCAGATAGGCCTGCGCGCCACGCGAGGCCTTGTCATAGACAATCACCGGCATGCCGTGGCTCGGCGCCTCGGCCAGGCGGACATTTCTTGGTACCAGGGTACGATAAACCCGATCACCGAAGTGGGTCATGAGTTGATTTGAGACATCATTGGCCAGCTTGTTGCGCGGGTCAAACATGGTGCGTAACAGGCCTTCGATCTGTAAGCCCGGGTTCACACTCGCCCGAATCTGTTCGATGGTCTCGACCAGGGCCGATAATCCCTCGAGTGCATAATATTCACACTGCATCGGGATGATCACGCCTTGCGCGGCGGTCAGGGCATTCAGAGTCAACATATTCAGAGAGGGCGGACAATCGATTAATATGTAATCGTAGTCATCGCTCACTTCAGCCAGGGCATCGCGCAAACGACGCTCACGCCCCTCACTGTTCATCAGGGCCACTTCCGCCGCGGTCAGGTCGCTGTTGCTCGGCAGCACACTCAGACCGGGTAACTCTGTATCCAGTCGGCTCTGGGCGATCGTTGCCTCACCGAGCAAGACATCACACACTGTTCGTTCGACTTCATACTTGTCGATGCCGGAACCCATGGTCGCATTACCCTGCGGGTCGAGGTCGATCAACAACACACGACGTTTGGTCACCGCCAGCGAGGCGGCAAGATTCACGCAGGTCGTGGTTTTTCCGACGCCGCCCTTCTGATTTGTGATGGCAAAAATTCGACTCATGGTGTCTGTTCAACACTCTTTAATCTTATATTAAGAGGTTATTCCCACAGCGGGGTCGACTAGTTTCCGCCCTCAGGCGTCAACTTGCAAGGAGATCTGGTCACAGATTTTGTTTTAGAACCAGCACATGCCGCTCGCCGACCACGCCCGGCACGGCGAGTTTATGGGCTTCGCAGGACCATTGTCTCGGCAAGTGATTGATTTCCTCCTCCGGCAATTTACCTTTCATCGCCAGCAGACAGCCCTTATCAGCAAGCAGGTGTCCTGTGGCGGCAACAAAATCCCCCGTGGCGGTAAAGGCCCGTGAGGTAATCGTGTCGAATAAGGCCTTGGGCGCATAGTCCTCGATCCGTGCCTGTACCACTTCAACATTCTTCAGGCCCAGTTCTGCCACGGTCTGGGTGACAAAGCGGGTGCGTTTCAGGGCGCTGTCGAGCAAGACAAACTCGCATTCGGGTTCGGCAATCGCCAGCGGGATACCGGGCAGGCCGGCGCCGGTGCCGACATCGAGGATACGCCGGCCCGCTAGGTAGGGGCGGATACTCAGGGCATCAAGCAGGTGTTGGGGCACCATCTGAGCCGGATCGCGGACCGCGGTCAGGTTATAGACCTTGTTCCACTTTTCGAGCAGCGTTAGGTACCGCAGTAATGCAGATTGCTGGTCTTCGTCCAGGGCGCATTGCATTGTGTGTAAACCCTGTGCAAGCGCACTGGCCAAAGACATACAGCATCCTTATCGGGGTGAGTGTTTACTTCGCCTTATCATCTGCCATGGTGGCAGCATTCGTCAGGTTGTTGAGGGCACCGGTCATCTTCTTGACGATCTCGGCGCGGTCCTTAATGCCATGACGGTTGGCAATATACTTTGGGTCATTGTAGGTCAGCCAGACCTGGCCCTTTTTATCTTCCCAGGCCAGGGCCTTCAGCGGCAGGTCGATGCCGGAGGTCTGGTTGCTGGTGAACATATGGCTACCCAGTTTAGGGTTACCGAAGATCAACAATTCAGTAGGGCGTAAGGGAATGCCGATTTTCTTTGCCCCGGCATCGTGGCTCCAGCGCGTGACAATGGTGATGCCCTTTTCCTTTAGTGCATTTTCGAGTCGGTCGAGGGTGACCTTGACGCTGTGGTGACTTTTTTTATTGATCAAGCCCTGGTTGTCGGCAACGGCCATACTGCTCATCATTAACATTATCCCTAACAGTAAGATCTTCTTCATGGTGGATTCCTCTTCTCGTTTTTACTTCCTTAAGGTTAAGCAGGTCACGTTCCTCGCGAACTGGCCTGCCAGAAAAGCTTTACAGCATATGCCTTCGACCACAGTGAGGGCTGTGAGTTTCCCGCTTATGCCTGCTTACGCTCGCGCTTTTTCAGGTGCACCAATAATAAAGAAATCGCCGCCGGTGTCACACCCGGGATACGTGAGGCCTGGGCGATAGTGGCCGGTCGCTGCGCACTAAACTTCTGCGCCACCTCGGTCGACAGGCCGATGACATTGCTATAGTCGATGTCTTCAGGCAGGGCCTTGGCCTCGTTGCGGCGCAGGCGTTCGATCTCGTCACGCTGGCGATCAATATAACCGGCATACTTGGCCTGTACCTGTACCTGTTCAGCGACAACCGGATCTGCCACACCCGGTCCCGCGCACAACAGGCTGGTCAGTACGTCATAATTCACATCCGGGCGGCGTAACAGGTCCATGAGTGAGGCCTCACGGGAGAGCGTCTGACCGATCACGCGGATCATGTCTTCATCTGGCACACTGCCGGGGCGCAGCCATGTTGTGCGCAGACGCTGCTGTTCCTGCTCAATCGCCTCGCGCTTGGTATCAAAGGCACGCCAGCGCGCATCGTCCACCAGACCCATCTCACGGCCTGCTTCGGTCAGGCGCAGGTCGGCATTGTCTTCACGTAATAACAAACGGTACTCGGCCCGGCTCGTGAACATACGATAGGGCTCGTTCGTCCCGCAGGTGACAAGGTCGTCAATGAGCACACCCATATAGGCCTCATCGCGGCGCGGTGACCAGGCCTCCTGTTCTCGTGTCTGCCGGGCCGCATTCAAGCCGGCGATCAGGCCCTGTGCGGCGGCCTCTTCATAGCCGGTAGTGCCGTTGATCTGGCCGGCAAAGAACAAACCCTGGATATATTTCGTTTCCAGTGACGGCCTCAGGTCACGCGGGTCAAAATAATCATATTCGATTGCGTAACCGGGGCGGGTGATATGCGCGTTCTCAAAACCCTTGATGGAACGCACAAAGGCATACTGCACATCAAACGGCAGACTGGTCGAGATGCCGTTCGGGTAAACCTCGTACGTGTTCAGGCCCTCCGGCTCGATAAAGATCTGATGTGAATCCTTGTCGGCAAAGCGCACGATCTTGTCTTCAATCGACGGACAGTAGCGCGGGCCGACGCCTTCAATAACACCGGTATACATCGGCGAACGATCCAGGCCGTTGCGAATCAGGTCGTGGGTCTGTGCACTCGTATAGGTAATGTAACAGGGCAGTTGTTGCGGGTGTTCGGCAACTGAGCCCATAAATGAGAACACCGGCTCCGGTCTATCACCGTCCTGTTTCGCCAAGCCGGCATAATCAATCGTGCGGCCATCGATGCGCGGCGGCGTACCGGTCTTCAGGCGCTCAACCCGGAAGGGTAGTTCGCGCAGACGTTCTGACAGGGCATTCGCCGGTGGGTCCCCTGCACGACCGCCCTGATAATTGGCCTCACCGATATGGATGCGGCCACCGAGGAAGGTGCCGACCGTCAACACCACAGTACGGGCGGCAAAACGCAGGCCCATCTGCGTGACCACACCCGTGACCCGCTCGCCTTCAACCATCAGGTCATCGACGGCCTGCTGAAAGATCGACAGGTTCGGGCTGGCCGCTCCCGGCTTCCTGCCTCCTGCGGCATTAGGACCTCCATGTCCGTCATTCTCCAGCGCATTGCGCACGAACTGTTTGTATAGCGCGCGATCGGCCTGCGCACGGGTCGCGCGCACGGCCGGGCCCTTGCTCGCGTTCAGGGTCCGAAACTGGATACCGGCATGGTCAATGGCGCGCGCCATCAGGCCACCGAGGGCATCGACCTCTTTAACCAGGTGGCCCTTGCCGATGCCGCCAATGGCCGGGTTACAACTCATCTGCCCGAGGGTATCGATATTATGTGTCAGCAGCAGGGTACGCGCACCCGTGCGCGCCGCGGCCAGGGCGGCCTCGGTGCCGGCGTGTCCGCCGCCGATCACAATCACATCAAAACTTTCTTTCACAAAAAACCCTTAAAAATCACTTAGATATAGGATATTTCAGTATTTTACTTGTCTTTGACTTAAATTACCTACATATATTTAAAAATATCTTTATAAGATTCTTATTAGATTCTAATAAGACTTTAATTAGATACTTATTTCTCTAAATTGACTATAATTTCATCAATATATGAATAATTATATTGCTGTGAATACCAATGGCTAAACGAAATGGAATCGACACAACTAAACTTCAACCAACAGTTGACGTAAATACTCGTCGCATTGTCGAAGAAATGATTCAATTAGGAATTTACGGCTCAAATTCTTCAGAAGTTACTTCGTGGATCATTAGAACTTGGATTTGGGAAAATCATAAGTCTCTTAGGGAAAATGGAATTGATATATCTAGAATTAAATAATGGACTAATAACGAGATGATTGATCGCAGACATTTAATCAATGCGCCTATAAAAGAAGCATTAATTGATATCCAAGTTGTATTACCAGATGATATCGACTTGTCCCAATTTCAATCATATACACTTAATGGCTACCCAACTAGTGACCCTATTAACCAAGGTAAATTCGGGTTTCACTTAGAGCAGGGAAGACCTGCCCGCACAAGTATCGATGAAAGCTTTTTAGGTATAAGATTTACAACAGCGGATGAAACACAAGTAGTTCAGTTTAAGAAAAATGGATTTACATTTAGCAGGTTAGAACCGTATGAGAATTGGGAGACTATGCGTGACGAAGCGCATAGACTTTGGGATATTTATAAAGATATGTTCAACCCCACTAGGATTATTAGGGCTGCAACAAGATATATCAATTTATTAAATATACCTGGAGCTCATTATGAAAATATACAACAATTTTTAATTGCTCCACCAGTTATACCTAAAGGATTGCCAACTTCTATTGATAGTTATCTATCGAGAGTTGTAATTTCTGAAGAATCTTTTGGGGGTAAATGTATAGTTACACATGCACTTGAACAATTTGATGAAGATAATAATATATCGCCAATTGTTTTAGATATTGATACATTTATTGATTGCCAAATCGATATAGGCGATGAAAGCAATTGTTGGGGTGCATTAGAACAATTACATGATTTTAAAAATCTTATATTTTTCGAAAGCATAACTGAAGAAATGGCGGAGCTTTGTAAATGAGTGCTTTAACTTTAAACGATATTGGTTTTGAAGATCGAATATTTAATACAGGTTCTAGCAAAAGTTCCAATCACCTTGCAGAACTTATAAAACTATCGTTAAATCATTATGAAGAGCCTGTTTCTTTACAGAGGAAATCTCGTTCTTTAGCATCCCTGCAAGATTTCTTTAACGAACACTCTACAGAAAATTGGGATGGTTATGGTGCTCTACCACTATCTAATGATGCACTAGCTGATTGTAAGGAATTTCTTAAAAATATTCCTGCGGATGTTTCTTTTCCAGATTTAATACCCGAACCAAGTGGTGGTATAGGTTTTCAGTGGAAGAAATCTAAGGATTGGGTTTTCATCGTAAGCTTTAAGGGAAATAATATCTTATCGTATGCTGGAATATTCGGTGCAGGAAACAAAAACCATGGCCAACATATTTTCCGTAACAGCATTCCCAAAATTATTCTCGAGAATATTAAACGCATTATCGTTTAAGCGCGAATCAGAGGATGATCTTACGATAGCTCATCGTGAGCCTATCTCAAGATATATATTTAATAAGAGGCACTTCCGAAGACTAAAAGGCACCGTAGAGTATGGTGCCTTTTTACCTAACCCAAAAAACAATGAAACTTCTGTCTTTAGAGTTAAAGGGCTGTCAGAAGATAGAATATGGAATATAGGTTTCAATCATGTTGCTAAAGATCGAATTGAAAGTCTAAAGTCTCGTGCTGATATTTTATCTACAGATATATCAATACTTTCTGATAACGTGCTATCCGTCGTAAAAGAAACCTCCTCACATAAACTTCATGCAAATATTGTAGGTTGGCCTAGTGAGGATCATGAACAAATAATGCTTGCTACAGAACTTGCGAATGAATCCAAGCTAGTCTTGCCGCCTAAATAGCCATTTTCTTACTTACCTATACAGAAACTGCTGAAAATCGCGCCGAGCAGATCATCGCTGCTGTACTCCCCGGTGATCTCGCCCAGCGCATGGTGGGCCTGCCTGAGGTCCTCGGCGAGCAACTCACCGGCCTGCGCCTGCTCCAGTGCCTGCAGGCCATGTCCGACCAGGTCTGTCGCACGCTGCAAGGCATCCAGATGACGACGGCGGGCACTAAAGGTGTTCGTCGTCGCCTCACGGTAGCCGGCACAATCCTTTAGATAGGTCTTCAGCGCGGTGATCCCAAGGCCTGCCTTGGCCGAGACGTAGACGTGTTCACCTTGTTCATTGTGTTCGACGTCCGCCCCATGCCCGCTTAGGTCGATCTTGTTATGCACCCTCGTTATGGGCAAGCCTTTTGGCAAACGACTTAGCAGCGCCTCCGCCTCGGCCGTCATGCCCTGCTGATCGTCGACGACAAACAATATGCGGTCGGCCTTTTCGATCTCCTGCCAGGCGCGACGAATGCCCTCTTGCTCAACTTCATCACCGGCCTCGCGCAGTCCGGCCGTATCAATAATCTGCAGGGGCAAACCGTCGATCTGGATCGACTCGCGCAACACATCTCGCGTGGTACCGGGAATAGCGGTAACAATAGCCGTGTCGCGTGCGGCGAGGGCATTTAACAGACTCGATTTACCGGCATTCGGCAGGCCGGCGATCACCAACACCAGGCCTTCACGTAAGACACAACCCTGTTGGGCATCGGCCATCAACTGTTGCAGGGAGCCGAGCAGGGCACGGACGTCTTTGCGCACCTTGTCGTCGCCAAGAAAATCGATCTCCTCTTCGGGAAAGTCGATCGCGGCCTCAACATAGATACGCAACTGCACCATCTCATCAGACAACGCATGCACCTGTCTGGAGAACTCGCCCTCGAGTGAACGCAGTGCGGCACGTGCCGCCTGACTACTGCCACTGTCGATAAGGTCGGCGATCGCCTCGGCCTGGATCAGGTCGAGGCGATCATTCATAAAGGCACGTTCGGAAAATTCACCGGGTCGGGCCGGTCGGGCACCGAGACGACAGGCCTCGGCGAGCAGCATATCCATGACCACGGTGCCACCATGGCCCTGGAGTTCAAGGACGTCTTCACCGGTAAAGGAATTCGGCGCGGGGAAATACAGGGCAACACCCTCATCGATGCTGTTGTCTTCGGCATCACGAAAACGCCGCAATACCGCCTTGCGCGCCGGTGGCAACGCTCCGAGCAGGGCCTCGGCGATACTTGTCACCTTTGGCCCGGAGAGGCGGACGATGCCGATGCCGCCGCGACCGGGTGGCGTCGCCAGGGCAGCAATGGTTTCGTTACTCAAGCGCAACTCCTTACGCTATATCTCCGGCCATCAACACATAGTGTGCTAGCCAGCGATGCGTTTCGTGATCACCCACTGCTGCGTAATAGACAGGACGTTATTCGCCACCCAGTACAGCACCAGGCCGGACGGGAAGAAGGCGAAGAACACGGTGAAGACGATCGGCAACATCATCATGATCTTGGCCTGTACCGGGTCGATGGGTGCCGGATTCAGCTTTTGCTGAATCAGCATCGAGGCCCCCATAAGCAGGGGCAAGACGTAGTAAGGGTCTTTACTGGAGAGGTCATCCAGCCAGAGGATGAACGGCGCCTGGCGCATCTCGACACTTTCCAGCAACACCCAATAGAGGGCGATAAAGACCGGGATCTGCACAAGGATAGGCAGACAACCACCGAGTGGATTGATCTTCTCTTCCTTGTAGATCTTCATCATCGCCTGTTGCATGCCCTGCTTGTCATCACCAAAGCGTTCCTTCAGGGACTGCAGACGCGGGTGGACGCGACGCAGGTTGGCCATGGATTTGTAACTGGTCTCTGACAGCTTGTAGAACATCAGCTTGATAGCAATCGTCAGCAGGATAATCGTCCAGCCCCAGTTACCGACTACCGACTGGATCCATTTCATGAGCCAGAAGATCGGTTCGGCTAGAATGGTCAGCCAACCATAGTCGACGGTCAGCTCCAGGTTTGGCGCCAGCTCTTTTAACTGCTCTTGCAGTTTCGGGCCGACGTAGGCACGTGCCTTGATACTGCCGCTACTGCCCGGGGCAATACTGGCCTGTGGGGTAACCATACCAATGACGTACTTGTTACCCTCGGAGACTTTTGTATAGGCGTGGTGAGTTTGACCCTCGTCACCAATCCAGGCGCCGACGAAGTAGTGCTGGATCATGGCCACCCAACCCTGTTTGATCTCCAGCTTCAGGTCCTGGTCCTGCATGTCATCGAAATTAATCTTTTCGTAGGGATTGTCTTTCGTCGAAACCACACCGCCGGTATAGGTGTAAAGGAAGCGGGACTTTTCAACACCGGTATCCTCGGTGCGTTTGAACTGACGATACATGCTGCCCTGCCAGGCCTTCGGCGTGTGATTGGCGACGCGGTATTCAAGTTCAAAGTCGTAACGCCCACGGTGGAAGGTATACACCTTGTCAACAACCAGGCCTTCGGCATTACGCCAGTGCAGGACAACTTCAAGTTTGTCCTCACCGTCTTTGAGGCTGTAACGGTCGGCGTCGCTACTATAAGGTGCGGAATGATTTGGTGCACCACCGCCTAACAGGCCCGTCTGGCTAATAAACAGGTGTGGCATCCGATCACTCAGGCCGTCGCTCATCAGGGCAAACGGCTGATCCGGCTCCTTGGCCGTGGTCGGATACTTTAAAAGGTAGGCCTTCTTAATATCACCGCCCTGGCTATCGAGTTCGATGTCGTAGACATCCGTATGCACCTTGATGCGCTTGCCGCGGCTGGCCACGCTATCCGGCGTAGCACGCAGACTGGCAACCGTGCCCGGTGCCTGCGGCACATCTGCCGGTGCAGCGGCGGTTACGTCCTGACCAGTGGCCTGCGTGGCAACCGGTGTAGCGGTCTGGCCATAATCTTTCTCCCATGCCTGCCACATCATAAATACAACCAGGACGAGGGCGGCGAAAAGCATTGTGCGGAATGTATCCATCTTCTATTTCTTCTTTAACTCGTTTAATTCAGGGACCGGGTCCATACCGCCCGGGTGCCAGGGGTGACAACGCAGGATGCGACGAATGGCGAGATAAACGCCGCGCAAACTTCCGTGCCGTTCAATAGCGGTATGAGCATAACAGGAACAGGTCGGGTAGAAACGACACTGCTGACCCACCCACGGGCTGAGAACCAGTTGGTAAAAGCGGATGAGGCCGATCAGGATTCTTTGCATCGCTGGTTAAGAACCTTCCAGTGTTTGTTAAGTGCGCCAGTAATGATTTCGTTGCTGGTATTATCCACGCCCTTGCGCGCCAATACCACGATATCAAGTCCGGACAACAAGGTCTGGTTATGTCGAAAACTTTCTCGAATGAGTCGCTTGATACGGTTTCTGTCTACCGCCTGACGTATGTGTTTTTTGGCAATGGCCAAACCCAAGCGCGGATAGGTTTGTTGATTGGCGACGGCTAACACAGTGAATTCTGGACTGGTAGACTTGCAGGCCTGCTGAAAAACATGCTGAAAGTCTGCAGGGCAGGTAAGCCTGAGGCGACGACTAAAGTCAGTTTCACTCACCCGCTTGCATCTGCCTGTAATGCTGGCGGCGCCCAGTTGTGGTCGCCACACCTGCGCCTGCTTTAGGCGCTTAGTACAGCGCGGCCCTTGGCACGGCGTGCATTAATGATCTTGCGGCCGTTCTTGGTGGCCATACGGGCACGGAAGCCGTGGTTACGCTTGCGCTTCAGTGTGCTGGGCTGAAATGTTCTTTTCATGTCAGTGCCTGTCGATGTCTGTTTCGGTCAATATTCCCCGCGACCATTTGGCCGAGGGCGGAAAAGCAGCGTAATGTACTGCCTGGGGACCCCGACTGTCAACTTTTTTACCTAAAATCAGCAACAAACAAGGTTGTGGATAACTTTTCCACACGGC